>DASPXL010000059.1:0-6974 GCA_035637375.1 Burkholderiales bacterium | reverse complement strand
GACTCGAGATAGATCACGCGGGTCTCGGGCCTGATCATCGACTCGATGGAGCGCCCGATGAGCGGATCGAAGAACGTCGTGGCGACGCCGAAGCGCTTGAGAATTCCCTCGGTAAGGTGGCGCGTCGGCCCATACACGCTGTCCGCGATGAGCAGATGGTCGCCCGAGGAAAGGAAGGCGAGCAGCGCGCCCGCGCAGGCGGCGAGCCCCGAGGGGTAGACGACCGTGCGATGCCCGCCCTCGAGCGCCGCGATCGCCTCCTGCAGCGTCTCGACTGTCGGCGTGCCGCAGCGGCCGTAATAGGTGACGGGCATGTCCTGCAGCCAGTCCTTGCGCTTGCGGCGATACTCCTCCACGCTCTCGGAGAGGATCGTCGAGGCGTGGAACACCGGCGGGTTCACGGCGCCCTGGAACCGTTCGGGGTGGAGTCCGGAGTGGACGATTTTGGTCTCTTCGCGCATGGGGGTCCTTCGGGGTCGTAGAAGGCGATTATTCTGACAGCAACGGGTGCGGGGGACGTCTCCACGTAAAATACGCGGCTCGCCCCTTCCGACGCCGCTTCTTTCTTCGTGACTTCGTCTTTCCCCCGGATCGCCCGCGCCATCATCCGCCTCGCCTGGCCGGTGCTCGTCGCGCAGCTCGCGGTGATCGCGAGCGGCGTGCTCGACACCGTGATGGCGGGCCACTACAGCGCGGTGGATCTCGCGGCGGTGGGGATCGGCGCGAGCGTCTATTTCAGCGTCTTCATCGGCCTCCTCGGCGTGGTGCAGGCGCTCTCGCCGATCGCGGCCCAGCTCTACGGGGGAAAGCAATACGAGCGCATCGGCGAGGAGACGCGCCAGACGGCGTGGCTCTCGCTCGGCCTCGCCTTGCTCGGCGTCCTCGTGCTCGCCTTCCCCGAGCCCTATCTGCGGCTCTTCGGCACGCCGCCCGAGGTCGAGTCCCGCACCCGCGCCTATCTGTACGGAATCGCGTGGGCGCTGCCCGCGATGCTGCTTTTCCGCGTGTTCTTCGCGCTCACCACCGCGGTGTCGCGGCCGCGCGCGGTGATGACGATCAACCTCGTCTACCTCGCGATCAAGGCGCCGCTCAACGCGCTGCTGATCTACGGCTTGCTCGGCGCTCCGGAAATGGGCGGCCCGGGGTGCGCGGTCGCGACCGCGATCGCGAGCTGGCTGATCGTCGCGATCGCCTGGATCTATGGCGCAAGGCATCCGTTCTACCGGCCGTTCCGGATCTTCGCCCGCTGGTCCTGGCCCGACCCGCGCGCGATCTGGAACCACCTCAAGCTCGGAGTGCCGATCGGGCTCAGCCTTTTCGTCGAGGTGACCTCGTTCACTTTCATGGCGCTGTTTCTCGCGCACCTGGGCGCCGCCACCTCCGCGAGCCATCAGATCGCCTCCAACGTGTCGGCGGTCCTCTACATGTTCGGGCTCGCGGTGGGCAACGCCACCGGCGTGCTCACCGCGCAGGCGATCGGCGCGCAAGCGCCGCGCGACGCGAGGCACACCGGCTTGACCGGCGTCGGCATCGTGCTCGCGATTTCCGCCAGCGCCGCCCTGGTGATTTTCATCCAGGCCCGGGAAATCGTGCTCCTCTACACCCGCGACGCGGCGGTCCAGGCCATCGCCGTCCGCCTGCTCGCCTTCGTCGCGTTCTACCAGCTCTTCGACACCGCCCAGGTCGTGATCGTCAACGCCCTGCGCGGCTACAAGATCGCCTTTATTCCGATGCTCGTGTACACCGTTGCGCTGTGGGGAATAGGGCTCGGCGGAGGCTACCTCTTGGGGCTCACCGAGCTGCGCGCCGCCAACGCGCTCGGAGCCGCGACGCCGATGGGCGCGGCGGGATTCTGGCTCGCGGGGGTATTGAGCCTCGTCGTCGCGGCCGGTATCCTGTTCGCCTATTTCCTGCACGTGAGCCGCACATACCGGTCGGAAATATCCGTCGTCCCCGCGGCCGCCCGCGAAGGCGCCTGAGGGGCCCGGCAACTTCCGTCAAAAGGGGATTTCGTGATTCGCCGCACGCTCGCCGCCGCTTTTCTCGCTTTTTTCAGCGCAGTCGTCTTTGCGCAAGGCTACCCGAACAAGCCGATCCGCCTCGTGGTCGGTTTTACGCCAGGCGGCGTATCGGACGTGCTCTCGCGCGCGATCAGCGCCAAGCTCTCGCAGAATCTCGGCCAGCAGGTGGTGGTGGACAACCGCCCCGGCGCCGGCACCACCATCGCGTCGGAGTACGTCGTCAAGTCCGCTCCCGACGGCTACACGCTCTATTTTTGCGACGCCACCACGCACGCGATCAACGCGAGCCTTTACCGGAAGCTCCCCTACGACAGCCTGAAGGACTTCACTTACATCAGCCTGCTCGCCTCGACACCGCTGCTCCTCGTCGTAAACGCGGCGCTACCCGCGAAAACAGTGTCCGAGCTGATCGCGCTCGCGAAAGCGCGCTCGGGGCAGCTCAATTACGCTTCTTCGGGAACCGGCACGATCGTGCATCTGGCGGGTGAGAGCTTCAAGACCATGGCGGGCGTCGACCTGCTGCACGTGCCCTACAAGGGCAGCGCGCCCGCGACCCTCGCGGTGATCTCGGGCGAAGTGGCCTTCATCTTCTCGACGATGCCTGCGGCGCTGCCGCACGTGAAGAGCGGGAAGCTCCGCGCGCTCGCGGTGACCACGCCCGCGCGCGTCGCCGCGGTGCAGGACATCCCGACCCTCGCCGAAGCGGCGCTCCCGGGGTTCGATCTGGTGCTCTACAGCGGCGTCATCGGCCCGGCGGGCATGGCGAGGGAAGTCGTCGAGCGCGCCAACACCGAGTTCGCGAAAGCCGTCAACTCGACGGAAATCCGGGACTTCTTCGCGACCCAGGGCGCGACGCCGATCACGAGCACGCCCGAGCAATTCGCCGCCCACATGCGCGCCGAGATCGTGAAGCTCGGAAAAATGGTAAGAGACTCCGGCGCCAAGGCCGATTGAGCCGGAGCCTCCAGCGTGGCAAGGAATTTTCTCCCGCGGCACTCGCGCTACGACTACGTTCCGATCACCGAGCGCAAGGATTATTCCTGGCCGGGGGGCAAGCGCCTGGCATTCTGCGTCACCACCAACATCGAGTGCTTCGCCTTCGGCGCGGGGCTCGGGCACGACAACGCCAAGACGGGCGAGCCGCAGACGCAGCGCAATTATTCCTGGCGCGATTACGGCAACCGCGTCGGCATCTGGCGCCTGTTCGACCTCGCAGACGAGCTGAAGCTGCCGCTCGCGCACAACACCAACAGCCTGCTCTACGACTACGCGCCGCAGATCTTCACGCGCATACGCGCGCGCGGGGACGAGATCGTCGCCCACGGCCGCACCAATTCGGAGAACCTGCGCGGGCTGTGGGAGCCCGACGAAGAGCGCCTTATCCGCGAGGCGACCGAGACTTTCGCCCGCAACGAGAAGAAACGCCCCACGGGATGGATGGGCGCCGGCGCCTACGAGACTTCGGCGACGCCCGATCTTCTCAAGGAGGCGGGTTACACCTACTTCATGGACTGGCCCTGCGACGACCAGCCGATCTGGATGAGGACGCGCTCCGGGCCGATCCTTTCGGTTCCCTACCCGGTCGAGGTCAACGATTCACCCGCGGTCGTGCACCGCAAGCACAGCGCCCGCGAGTTCTGCGACATGCTGGTCGACCAGTTCGACGAGATGATCGAGCAGTGCGAAAGGCACCCGCTCGTGTGCAACGTCTCGATCCACCCCTACGTTTTCGGCCAGCCGTTCAGGCTGCGGCCGCTGCGCGCGGCGCTCAAGCACTGCGTCGAGCACCGGCAGTGCGAGCTCGCGTGGTGGACGCGGCCCGGGGAGATCGCCCAGTTCTGCACCTCCCTTCCACCGGGGATCATTCCCGGGAGCTGACGGCCGGAGCACCGCGCCGGGCCGGAGTCGCCCGGTACCGCGGCGACTTCAGTGGGGAGCGGCCGGCTTGGCGAAGAGCGCCTCCGCTCCGGCTTGGGCGGGGGCGTGCGCCGCGGCGGTCCCGGCGGAAGGGGCGCTGCGGCTCGAATCGGAGCCGGTTGCGCGCGCGGGGCCCGCGCCCTTGGCCGCGGCGAGCGCCGCGACGTCGCCCGAGAGCTCGCCCCCTTCCTCGATCGCGACTCTGCCGTAGCGGATTTTGCCCGACACTCTTCCGGTCGCGCGAACGACCAGTTGCTTGCGCGCGGTCAGCTCGCCCTCGAAGCGCCCGCGGATTTCGGCGACGTCGATGCCGACCTTGCCGACGAACACGCCGTGCTCGGAGATCTGGATGACGCGGCTGTCCATCGAGGCCTCGACCCGGCCTTCGACGACCAGCGTGTCGCAGTCGGTGATCTCGGCCCCTTTCAGCTTGATGTCCGGGCCGACGATCAGCTTGCTCACGGCTTCCTCGCCGGATCGTGAGGGTCTGGAGTGTTCGCGCGCGTCGGCCTTGGGCGCTTCGGGTTTGGAAGTTTCGGGTCTGGAAGTTTCGGGTTTGGAAGCTTCCGGTTTCGTGGATTCCGCGCTGCGCGGAGCCAAGGCGCCCTGCAGCTGGCTGTAGGGATCCGGCGAACGGGAGAGCGGATTATCTCTGCGGCGAAAATTGTCGAGCATAAGGGTTCCTTTGGCTGTTAAATTGCGCGCGGTGAAGTTCAGCGCTGAAAATATCGAGCGTAAAACTTACCTGTAGTAGCAACACGCATGCCACGCGCAGCTTACGAGCAAAATCATGCAATTGCGAAAGAGGCCCGCGCATCGCTCGCGCGATGCTGTCGCTCCGGAGCGACAGGCGCTTTGCGCTGCGCTTTTAAGCGGCTGTTTACAATGGAATGGGGGTGTCGTGTGGAGGCGACGGCCGTGACGCTGACCGTCGAGGAATCAGGCGACTCAGCGGCCCTTGAACTTCGGCTTGCGTTTTTCGTTGAACGCGCGGACGCCTTCCTTGCGGTCTTCGGTAGCAACGAGGCGATTGTAGGCCGCGATCTCGAGCTGCATGGCCGAAGCGAGGTCCATGCCGAGCCCCTCGCGAATGGCGCGCCTCGCCTCGCGAACCGCGAGCGGTGCGTTGGCCGCGATTCTCGCGGCGGCCTCGAGCGTCGCATCGAGCAGGCTCGGTGGCTCGCACAGCCCGTTGACGACGCCCCAGGCAAGCGCCTCCTCCGCCGAAAAGGGCCGAGCTGCGAGGATCAGCTCCTTTGCACGCCGCTCGCCCACGGCGCGCGCGAGCGTCTGCGTGCCGCCGCCGCCTGGCATGATGCCGAGTGACGCCTCGGTGAGCGCAAATCTCGCCGATTTCGAGGCATAGGCGAAATCGCACAGCAGCACGAGCTCGAGGCCGCCCGCGTACGCGGCGCCGTTCACCGCGGCGATCACCGGGACCGCGCAGTCGCGCACCGCGCGGAACATGCGCTCGAAAACCTCGTGCTGCGCGCGCCACTGCTCCTCCCCGAGCGCGGCGCGCTCCTTCAGGTCGGCTCCGGAGCAGAAGGCCTTGTCGCCCGCGCCGGTGAGCACGACGCAGCGGCACCGCCCCCCGGCCTCAAGGCTTTCGAAAAATCCGCAGAGCTCGAGCGCCGCCCGCGTGTTGAAGGCGTTGGCGACCTCGGGACGGCTGAGGGTCGCCAGAAGCAAGTCGCCGGGCTTTTCCTCCACCCGCAGCGTGTCGTATTTCCCCTTCATGTTCCGCGCCGTGGGTCGGCCGTCGCCCGGCGGCGCCGGATCAGTTCGCGGGCTTGACGCCGTCCTTGCTTACCGAGACGGCACCTGCCGACAAGGTTCCGTCGGGTGCTACCTGAGCGCCGATGACCACGTAGGCCCCCGGCACCAGCATCGAGGGGTCGCCCGGGAGCGCAGTGAAAATGGGAGCGCCCTCGCGGACCAAGACTTTCTGCATTCCACCCTTGTACTCGAGCGTGAGCTCGCGGCCGCTCGAAGTCGTCACCGTGCCCGATACCGTGGCGTTCGTCATGAGCGACCCCGGCTCGAGATCCCAGGGCATGTGACCTTCGGGCACCTGGCCGCGGCGATCGGGAGTGAATACCTGGAGCGAAATCGCTTCGAGCGTTCCGTCGGAGCGTTTTCTCGACGCCGGCCCTACGAAGTCGCCGGGCTTGATGTCCGCCAGGGTGAGAGCCTTGGCATAGCGCACCCCGAACTTGGGCGCGAGGTTGATCTTCAGGTCCTTGCCATCACGCGACTTCACGGAAAGGACATTGCCGCTCAGCGACGTGATGGTGCCGCGCACGAACATGCGCGTTTGCGCCAGCGCGGCGGCGCTCACGAGCGCCAGCACCGAGGTGAGCAACACAATTGCAGATTTCTTCATGGCTGTGTTTCCTCCTTGAAAGTCCCGTCGGGAGCCGGTTTGAACCGCAAAGCCCTCGTGCGGGCGACACGCAAACGCCGCCTGTAAACGATCCATTCCGGCGCGGTGCAACTATTCTGACAGATTCCAGCCTAATCGGAATCGAGGCGGAGGCGAATACCGGTGTCCAAGTGGCTGATCACCCTGGGTCTCATCCTGGTGGCCGCGGGATTGCTGTGGCCGGTCATGTCGAAGCTGGGTCTGGGCAGGCTGCCGGGAGACATCGTGGTGCGGCGCGAAGGATTCGGCCTCTACTTTCCCCTGATGACCTGCCTCGTCGTATCGGTCGTCGTCAGCATCATCATCTGGATCTTCCGGCGCTGAATTAAGGAATCTCTGAAAAGTCATCCCCGCGCAAGCGGGGATTCAGTAACTGACTTAAGCTACCTGGATTCCCGCTTGCGCGGGAATGACGTCACCTCATCAGAGTTTCCTTAAATCTTGAGCAGGCGCCGGGCGTTGCCCTCGATGATTTCCCGCTTCTGCCCGTCGTCAAGAGCGCGATGGGCGGTCACGATCTCGACCGGCCGCTCGTAGGCGATGGGAAAGCAGTAGTCGCTGCCCATCAGCACGCGGTCGGCCCCGATCACCTTGACCAGGTATTCGAGCAC
>DASPXL010000058.1:0-3189 GCA_035637375.1 Burkholderiales bacterium | reverse complement strand
GATCACGCGGTTCGCCGGGTGCGTCACGAGAAAGCGCAGCGCCGGCATCAGCACGTGCTCGTACAGCGCCCAGACCGCAAGCGCCGCGATCGCCACGAGCAGCCATGCGGGGATTGAAACTCCGTCGGTCACTTGAGAGGGGAAACGTGCTGGCAACCACCCCGGCGGCTGCGCCGCCACCCCTCCTCATGGGAGGAGGGGAGAAAATTCAGGCGGGCTTCGCCATGCCGCCTTTGGTCCTGTCGAGCACCGTCATCGCGGAGGCGACGACGCTCGCCACGTCGGAGAGATTGGTCGGAACGATCATCGTGTTGTTGGTTTTCGCGAGGTTGCCGAGCGCGCCGATGTAGAGCTCGGCGACCTTGAGGTTGGCGGCCTGCAGGCCGCCTTCCTTGCCGATCGCCTCGGCGACGGCGGTCACCGCCGCGGCGGTCGCATCCGCCACGACGCGCAGCGCGGTCGCCTCGCCCTGCGCCTTGTTGATCGCCGACTGCTTCTGCCCTTCGGAGGTCAGGATCGCGGCCTGCTTCTCGCCTTCGGCGAGGTTGATCTCCTGCTGCTTCTCGCCCTCGGACTTGGCGATCAGCGCGCGCTTCTCGCGCTCGGCGGTGATCTGCGCCTGCATCGCGCGCAGGATGGTCTCGGGCGGGGTGAGGTTCTTGACCTCGTAGCGCAGCACCTTGACGCCCCAGGAGCGGCCCGCTTCGTCGAGCACGTTGACGATCTGCCGGTTGATCACGTCGCGGCTCTGCAGCGACTGGTCGAGCTCCATCTTGCCGACCTCGCTGCGCAGCGTGGTCTGAGCGAGCTGCACGATCGCGGTGACGTAGTCGGAAGTGCCGTAGGAGGCCAGGCGCGGGTCGGTGACCTGGTAATAGATCAGGCCGTCGACCGCGAGCTGGGTGTTGTCCTTGGTGATGCACACCTGCTCCGGGACATCCATCGGCACTTCCTTCAGCGAGTGCCGGTAGGCGACCCGGTCGATGAACGGCCAGATCCAGTTCAGGCCGGGCTCGAGAACTACGTGGAATCTCCCCCAGCGCTCGACGACCCACGCGCTCTGTTGCGGCACGACCCATATCGACTCGTACGCAAAGACCGCCGCCAGGAGAGTCAGGCCGATCGGCAGCGCGAAAGAATGAAACTGCGGAGTAGCGATCAAGATGAAAGTCGCGACGGCAACGACCGCAAGTTTCACAAGCATGCTGCCTCCCATGGAGCGTGAGATTTCGTCCGCCGCCCGCGCAAGCTCAGGCGGGCCGCGTCTTGGAAACCCTGAGGGTGCTGCCATCGACCGCCGTGATGTAGAGGATTTCGCCGGGCTCGCCGGATGCGTCGCCCGCGACCTGCGCGTCCCAGAGCGCGTCGCGGTATTTCACGCGCGCGTGGCCGGCGCCTTTATTGATCCAGGAGTCGAACGCGGCCGGCTGGGCGAAATCCAGCCCCCGCATGCGCGCGGGCGTGATCGTCTGCCTGTACCGATGCACCCCGACGACGCCGGCGACGGCGACGACCGCGGCGGCGACCGCCTGCCATACGAACGCGCCGCCCGCATACCCGACCCCCGACGCCACCAGCGCCGCGATACCGAGCACGAGCAGGTAAAACGTGCCGCTCACCAGCTCGGCGATGATGAGGATGAAGCCGGCGATCAGCCAGGCAAGGGAGATGTCCATGGAACCAAGACAGGTGGTTTCTTGTGCCGACTATGCTACCTCATTTGCACCGCCGCCCCGAATCGCGCACATGCCCATTATGTCAATTTCGCTCCGCTACGCACCCCCGAAGGGGGCGATCGGAGCGGAGTTTAGTGGTAAAAATGGACCGACACGCTGGAGATCGCCATCGCCCTCGCCGACAAATACCCCGGAGACCGTCGAACCGGCGGCGAGCACCGCCGCGCCCGCCTACTCCGCCGTCGCGCCCGTGGCGCGGATCACCTTGCCCCAGCGCTCGCGCTCCTGGCGCAGGAACAGCGCCATTTCCGCCGGCGTGCTCCCGATCGCGTCGACGCTCATGCCGAGCAGCCTTTTCGCGACATCGGGCTGCTGCAGCGTCTGGGCGATCGCAGCGGACAGCTTGTTCACTATCGCGGCCGGCGTCCCCGGCGGCGCCACCATGCCGAACCAGGTCAAGGCGACGAATCCCGGCAGCACCTCGGACATCGCGGGGATCCCGGGCAGGAGAGGACTGCGCCTTTCGCCCACCGCGAGCGCGCGCAGCTTGCCGGCGGAGAGTTGCGCAAGCACGGAGCTGAGCTCCACGAACATCATGTCCACCTGTCCGCTCAACAGGGCCGTCTGGGCGGGAGCGCTGCTCTTGTACGGCACGTGGACGATCATGACTCCGGCCAGCGATTTGAACATCTCGGCCGCAAGGTGGCCGGTGGTGCCGTTTCCCTGCGAAGCATAGTTGAGCCGGTTCGGATTGGCCCTGGCGAAGGCGATCAGCTGCTGCACGCTGTTCGCGACCCCATTGGGGTGCATCGCCAGCACCAGGGGCGCCGTCCCGACCAGTGAGACCGGCCCGAACGCATCCGGATCGTGGGCGAGCTTGGGATAAAGGCTCTTGTTGACGACCAGCGGCGCCGGATAGGAGAACAGGAGCGTGTAGCCGTCCGGATTGGCTTTGATGGCGTATCCCGCGCCGATGTTGCCGGCCGCGCCCGCGCGGTTGTCGACGATGGCCGGCTGGCCCCACTTTCTCTGCAGCTGGTCGGCGATGATACGCGCCAAAGTGTCGGTCGTGGCCCCGGGCGCGGCCGGGACGACGATCTTGATCGGACTGCCGGGATAGTCCTGTTCCTGGGCCTGGACCGAGAGAGCGAATGCCATCGCACCGGCAAGCAGGGTTCGGCCAAGCATGATCCTTCTCGCGGTCATGTCCTATGCAGCCCGAGCGGCCTCGGCGGCGGATCAAAATAGTATCAAAATAGTGCCGACGCCTGCGGAATGGCGGCCAACAGGAGACTCGAAGATGCCGGTGATCGACGCGGACTCGCACGTGGTGGAAACGGAACGGACCTGGACGTTCATGCCGGACGAACAGGAAGAGTACCGGCCCGCGGTGCTCGCGCGCAAGAGCGGCCGCACCCGCGCCTCCGAATACTGGCTCATCGATGACCGGGTTTTCGCGAAGAATGCCAACATCGGACAAGACACGCCGGAGGCGGCGCGCGAGGCCGCCGAT
>DASPXL010000057.1:0-11036 GCA_035637375.1 Burkholderiales bacterium | reverse complement strand
TCGAGCAGTGCGCGAACGACCTTGCGACGATCGAGCTCTGCGCTCCTCAAGGCTTGTCCCCGAACGACTTCGCGCCGATCATGGCCTGCGAAATCGGCACCGCGACCGCGCCGCAGCCCTCGAAAGCGAGCTTCGCCGCCGCGGTGACTGTAGCGCCCGTTTCCTCGGCGCGCTCCAGGCGCATTGTGCGCACGCCCATCAGGCGCAGCGCGTCGGACGCCGCCTGGCCCATCGGAATCTGCCACGGATTGAACTCCCCCCGCTCGCCGCGCATGGTCACGAGCATGAGCAGCGGAAAGGCGCAATTCGCCGCGAGGGTCAGCGCATTGATGCAATTGCCGACGCCGCTCGACTGCATGAGGAGCGCCGCACGCTCCCCGCCGAGCCACGCGCCTGCCGCAAGGCCGACGCCTTCCTCCTCGGTCGTGAGCGGCACGACCTTCATGCTTTTATCTGCGTGGCACAGCTCGATCAGGCGCTTGTGGCCCGCGTCGGGGACGTAGGACACCTGCCGCACGCGCTGCGATTTGAGCGCGCGGTGTATTTCTGCCGACCAGTCGGTCGCAGCGAGTGAGTGCGCTTTTTTCCCGGGCACTGCTTCTCCTTGCTCAGGCGGCCGGTTTGACCCACGCCGGCGGGAACCCGCCTGCTACAGTCGGTGCGGGCGGTAGCCAGCGCGCGTCGCTACCACCGCTGGCGGTGGCGGAACCAGGGATGATTGGGTGGGTTTTTCTTGCCCGGCTTCGCCTCGGGCGCCTCCGCGGCGCCGGTCGGAGCGGCAGTTCGCTCCGCGTTTGAAGAGGAAGATTGACGCTCGGCGCGTTTGACTTTCTTTGAGGCCGAAGGCTTTTCCGGGGCTTCGTGGAACACCTTTCGCAGGCGGTCCAGACCACGAAGGATCGATTTCGAGAGCTTTTCCGCCATAGCAAAGACTGCTGCAACGAGTGATCGGGGAGCGTCATTTTAGTACAACGGTCTAGGAGGTCGGCGGGAATTGGCCGATTCGACCACTAGGCGCCTAGCCAAGCCTCGGGTACCGGTCCCGGCACCTGCTTGACGGGTACACTCCCGAAATGCCCATCTACGCGATCGGCGACGTCCAGGGCAGCTTCGAGGAGCTGGGGGTGCTGCTCGGCTCGGTCGGATTCGACGGCGACAAGGACCGCTTGTGGTTCGTAGGCGATCTCGTCAACCGGGGCCCGGCATCGCTTGCCACGCTGCGTTTCGTGCGTGATCTGGGCGAGCGCGCGCTGGCGGTCCTCGGCAACCACGATCTGCACTTGCTCGCGCTCGCACACGGCGTTGTCAAGGAACGCGAAGACGACACGCTCGCAGAAGTGCTCGCGGCACCCGATCGCGACGAGCTCATCGACTGGTTGCGTCACCGGCCGATGATTCACGTCGAGGCGAATTACGTGCTGGTTCACGCGGGCCTGCTGCCGCAATGGGACGTCGCCACCGCGGCAGCGCTCGCGAGAGAGGTCGAGGCGGAACTGCGCGGACCCCGGCACCGGGAATTCCTCGCGCACCTCTACGGCTCGCGCCCGGACCGCTGGGACGACAGCTTGCGCGGGATCGACCGCCTGCGCTTGATCGTCAACGCCATGACACGCTTGCGCTTTTGCACGCCCGAAGGCGTCATGGAATTCCGCACCAAAGGCGAGACGACCGAGGCTCCCGCCGGCCATCTGCCGTGGTTCGACGTGCCGGGCAGGAGAAGCGCGGACCAGACGGTGATCTGCGGCCATTGGTCGGCGCTCGGCTTGCGCGTCGCACCCAAACTCCTCGCGCTCGATTCAGGGTGCGTTTGGGGCGGGAAGCTCACTGCAATTCGCTTGGAAGACAGGCGTTTGTATCAGGTGCCCTGCGCGGCTAATGCCGCGCTCGTGAAATCCTCTGCGGCGCAGGCACGCCCAGCGCCGCGGCGATAGCGGCTTCGGTCTTTTCTGCGAGGGAGCGCCGCGTGTGGCCGCGCGCCGAAATCGGCGCGAGGAGATGGAGTTCCGCCACGATGTGGCGGCTCGAGACGATGGCCCAGACGGATTCAAGCAACGAGATTTCGCCGACGTAGCCGGCGGCGTCGGTATGCCGGCCCGCGCTGTCGAGATAGCGCAGCGCCACGGGCTGCAGCGTGGCCGCCGCGTCGAGAGCCGGCTGGAACAGCGCCGCGTGAAAGCGCTCAAGGCTCCGCCCGAAGGTCGTGATTCCCTCGGGGCAAACCGCGACCAGCGCGCCGCGCTCGAGTTCTCCGGCTACTGCCTGGCGGGCGCGCACCGCCGCAGAGCGCTTGCCGCGCTCTATGTACAAAGTGCCAACCAGCGTGCACAACCAGCCCACGACCGGCCAGCTGCGGATTTCCGACTTGGCGACGAAAGTCGCGGGGAAGGTCGCGTCGATCACGAAGATGTCGAGCCAGGAAATGTGATTGAGCGCGAGCATGCAGCGCTCGGGGAGCTTTTTCGGTGCGTTTTGCTCGCGCACCGACACCGACAGGATCGAGAGCAGCGTTCTCGACCAGCGGCGCTTTTGCGCATTCTGCTCGGCCTCGGAGAGTTTCGGGTAACACAGCCAGGCGATGGCAAGACCGCGCACAAGATGCAGCGCAAGCCTTGCCAGGCGAACCAGGCGCAGCGGAACCGGAGTGCGGTGGTTGGCCGCCATCGTGTATTTCTCCTCTCGGACCAGGCGGCATTCTACTGGTTGGCGGCGAAGAGCCGCGCCGGGCAAACAAAAAGGGCGCAGGAACTGCGCCCTTCTCGGACCGAAACTGGAAACTCTAGTGAGTGACGCGGGTCTTGCCGCCTCCGGTCACCAGGCGCACCCGTTCCCCGGGACGGAATTCTTCGTCGGCTTCCTGGGCGATCGCGCGCAGCTCGCCGTTGTCCAGCCGCACGGTGATCTCGACGCCCTTTTTCTGGGTGACGTTGCGCTCGATGGCCGAGCCCGCCACCCCGCCGACCACCGCGCCGAGGATCGTGCCTACGCCCGAGCCCTTGCCGCCACCGACGTCGCTGCCGGCGATGCCACCCACGGCTCCCCCCGCGAGCGTGCCGATCTCGCCCCGCGTTCCCTCGATCGCGACATGGCGCACCGATTCCACCACGCCCATTCGCACCGTTTGCTCGCGTCCGGTCTGGCCCGAGGTGTAGACGGCCCCGGAACTCGAAGGGGTGTAGCAGCCGGTAAGCGTTAGAGGCAGTGCAATTGCAGTCACCGCCAGGATTGCCCATTTCATGATGTTCTCCTCAAAGGTCGGACTTGAAATTTTCGCGAAACAAGCGCGCGATCTCGTCGCGGCTTAGCTTATGGTTCTGCCCCCCGCGCGAAGCGATCTTGATCGCTCCCATGAGGGACGCGAGCCTGCCGGTCTTTTCCCAGTCAAAGCCGGCGGCGATGCCGTAGAGAATACCGGCGCGATACGCGTCGCCGCAGCCGGTGGGGTCCACCACTTCGGTCGCCTTAACGCACGGGATGTCGATCCGTTGACCGTCCACGTAGATGATAGACCCTTCCGCGCCCCGGGTAAGGATGAGCGCTTCGAGACTGTGCGCAAACTCTTCGAGCTTGCTTCCCGTGCGCTCCTCGAGGAGCCGGCCTTCGTAGTCGTTGACCGCGAGGTAGCTCGCCTGTTCGACGAAAGCGAGCAGCTCTTCGCCCGAAAACATCGGCAGCCCCTGGCCCGGGTCGAATACGAACGGAATGCGCAGCTCCGCAAGCTCGCGCGCGTGTTGCAGCATGCCCTCGCGCCCGTCGGGCGCAATGATCGCGAGGTGCGCGCCGAGCTCCGCCGTTATTTTGTTCAGATGCGAATAATTCATCGCCCCGGGATGGAAGGCCGTGATCTGGTTGTCGTCCAGGTCGGTGGTGATGAACGCCTGGGCGGTGAGCGTATCGGGCACCTGTCGCACGCAATCCTGCTCGATGCCGAGCCGCTCGAGCCGCTCGAAGTACAGCAGGGCGTCGTCGCCGACGGTGGCCATCGTCAGTGGATCGGCGCCGAGAAGCTTCAGGTTGTAGGCGATATTGCCGGCGCAACCGCCGAACTCCCGCCGCAGCTCGGGAACGAGGAAGGACACATTCAGGATGTGGATCTGTTCGGGCAGGATGTGCTCCCGGAAACGGCCGCGGAATACCATGATGTTGTCGTACGCGATCGAGCCGCAGATCAGGATGCGCATAAAAATTAGGGAGAACCTTCCTACAAATAAAACAAATAGAGCCGATATCCGGTCGGCTTGAGCGCCGCCGCTTCGATATGGACCCGGATCTGGAGCTCGCCCCCGGCGGCAAAGCCGGGCTCCTGCCCCGTGCCCTGCGGAGCATAGTCCCGAGGCATGAGCACGCGCCGGGCGACAGTCTGGTCCTGGGCATCGGTGAGAGTCAGCTCCAGAGCCGGAAAAGCCTGGATAAAGCCGGCCCGGTTCCTGAGCGTTGCGGTCAGCACCATCACGCTGGGAAGGGTGCTGTCGGCTTGAAGGTCGGAGGACTCGATTCCGAGGAGTTCCGCACGCCGCGGGAGCGGTACATCGCAGCCGAGCTCGGCGCAGACGCGCTGGATGAGCGGCTTTGCTTCGGGCAGCAGCACCGCGATCTCGCCGCGGTAGCGATAGGCGACTTGCGCCGCGAGCGCAAGCACAAGGAACGCGCTCCCGAGCCACCACATCCGGCTCGAACGCCGGTGCGGCCGCGGTCCGAAGTCAAATGCCGCGTCCTTCTCGGTATCGAGCATCGGCGCAGTGGAAGCGGGTGGGGCATCAAGCTGCGGCAGGGAAGCACGGCTGGACGAGCCCGGGCCCAGCGCGGCGAGGGCATCGAACAGGGCGCCGCAACGTCCGCAGCGGACCTGGCCCGAGCGCGCGCGAAGTTGCGACTCGGTAACGCGAAACGCGGTGGCGCAGGCCGGGCAGCGCGTGATCATGCTCATAGCCGCACCCCCGAGAGACACGCCCAGCCCTCGGACTCGGTGCATGGCGCGAACTCGATCCAGGGCGCGTAGCATTTCTCGATCTCGCTCGCCTGGTCCGGGAGAATCCCCGAGAGCGCGAGCCGCCCGCCGCGCCTGATGCGCGATGCGAGCAGCGGAGCGAGCAGCTTCAACGGATTGGCAAGGATATTGGCGACCACGACATCTGCCGTGAACGCAAGCGGCGCGAGGCCGTCGAGAAACTGGCCCTCGACGCCGTTGCGCCTGGCGTTGGCGCGGGCGGCGGCTACGGCGTCGGGATCGATGTCGACGCCGACTGCGCGGCGCGCTCCGAGCTTCAGCGCGGCGATAGCCAATATACCGGAACCGCAGCCGTAGTCGAGAACCGTCTCGCCTCCCCCGATGGTGCGATCGAGCCACTGCAGGCACAGGCGCGTGCTGGGATGGTCGCCGGTGCCGAACGCGAGCCCCGGATCGAGCACGACGTTGATGGCGTCCGGTTCGGGCGGAACGTGCCAGCTGGGTACTATCCATAGCCGCGCCGATATGCGGATCGGACCGAACTGCGCCTTCGATTTCGCGATCCAATCCCCATCGGGAACGCTGCGCAGCCCGTGAAGCGGGACCGATAGCCCTACCGTTTCGCAGGCGCGAAAGAGCCGTCGTTCGGGGTCGTCCTGAGCGCGCCACAATGCGGTGAGTTTCACCCGCTGCCATGTTGGGGATTCGCCCGGCTCACACGGCACTTCCGCGGCCGTGACCGCGCGGGCGTCCTCGAAGGTGACCGACAGCGCCCCCAGCTCGAGCAGCGCGTCGGAAAGGCGCTCGGCACACGCGGCATCGAGTTCCAGGACGAGCGCGGTCAGCGTCACGTCTCGATCCTTACTTCGCGGCGTCGCGTTTCTTCTGCTGGGCGAGCTTCTGCTCAAGGTAATGGATGTTCACCCCTCCTCTGATGACGTGGTTGTCGAGCAGGAGTTCCTGGTGCAGCGGGATGTTGGTCTGGATGCCCTCTATCACCATTTCCGAGAGCGCGATGCGCATGCGCCGAATTGCCTGATCGCGGTTTGCCCCGTAGGCGATGACCTTGCCGATCAGCGAGTCGTAGTTGCTGGGCACCGCGTAGCCCTGGTAAATATGCGTGTCGACCCGGATGCCCGGCCCCCCGGGCGGGTGGTAGGAAGTGATGCGCCCCGGCGATGGGGTGAAGCGAAACGGGTCCTCGGCGTTGATGCGGCACTCGATCGCATGACCGCGGAATTCGATGTTTTTCTGCCGCACGGAAAGCCGCTCCCCGGCCGCGACGCGGATCTGCTCCTGCACGATGTCGACGCCGGTGATCATCTCGGTCACTGGGTGCTCGACCTGAATGCGGGTGTTCATCTCGATAAAGTAGAACTCGCCTTCCTCGTAGAGGAACTCGAAAGTGCCGGCTCCTCGGTAGCCGATCTTGCGGCACGCCTCGATGCAGCGCTCGCCGATGCGCGCACGCAGTTTCGGGGTGATGTCGGGGGCGGGGGCCTCTTCCATGACCTTTTGATGACGTCGCTGCATCGAGCAATCCCGCTCGCCGAGATAGATCACGCTCTTGTGTCCGTCGGCGAGCACCTGCACTTCGATGTGACGCGGGTTCTCGAGATACTTTTCCAGGTATACGGTGGGATTGCCGAACGCCGCTTCGGCTTCGGCCCGCGTGATACTGATCGCGCTCTTGAGAGCCGCTTCGGTGTGCACGACACGCATGCCGCGTCCGCCGCCCCCGCCCGCCGATTTGACGATGACCGGGTAACCGATCTTCCTCGCGATCTTGAGGGCCTCCTCGGGCGCATCCGGTAGCGATCCATCGGAACCCGGAACGCACGGCACCCCGGCTTTTTCCATGATCTGTTTTGCGCTCACCTTGTCGCCCATCAGCCTGATGGTCTCCGCCGTTGGCCCGATAAATGTGAACCCGCTCTTGTCCACGCGTTCGGCGAAGTCGGGGTTTTCAGAAAGAAATCCGTAGCCCGGGTGAATTGCCTCGGCGTCGGTGACCTCCGCCGCGCTGATGATGGCCGGAATATTCAGGTAACTCGCGCTGGAGGCTGCAGGACCGATGCACACCGACTCGTCGGCGAGCTTCACATACTTGGCGTCGCTATCCGCCTCCGAATGCACTACGACGGTCTTGATGCCCATGTCGCGGCAGGCGCGCTGGATGCGCAAGGCGATCTCGCCGCGGTTGGCGATCAGAACTTTCTCGAACATGATTTAGTGAAACAGTCTTCCGCAGTCTCTGATGTGGGGAGTATGAAAGGGGGCGTGCTCAGGGTGTGCTCGTTTCTTGAACAACGTGCTAACCAATCATCATCAGGGATTCGCCATACTCGACGGGCTGGCCGTTCTCGACCATGATTGCCTTGATCACGCCGTTCTTGTCGGCCTCGATTTCGTTCATCAGCTTCATCGCCTCGATGACGCAGATGGTCTGGCCGGCCTCAACCGTATCTCCAACCTCCACGAAAGGCTTTGCGCCGGGGGAGCCCGCCCGGTAGAAAGTGCCGACCATGGGCGACTTGACGATATGGCCTTCGAGCGACGTTGGGGCTTGTTCCGCGGCAGCGGGCGCAGCGGCTGGAGCCGCCGGCGCCGCGGCTACGGATAGAGCTTGAGCAGCGGGCGGGCCGGCCGGGGCGGACGCAGGAAGTATGACTACTTCCCTTCCGCTTGGACCGCCTTTGACGATCTTGACTTTTTCCTCGCCTTCGGTGACTTCCAACTCGGCAATCCCCGATTCCTCGACGAGGTCAATCAGTTTTTTTAGTTTTCGCAAATCCATGCTGGCCTCCTTCGGTTCCGGTCGCGCCCTTCGAGTCGCGCGAGGTTCGGCTAGAAGAGTCTTGAGCACATCTCAGGGACAACCCCCTCGTGCACCCTTAAATCGGGGCTGTCAGCGCGACTCTTGCAGCACGAACTGCAGCGCGAGGTCATAACCGCGGCTGCCAAGCCCGCAGATCGTGCCGACCGCAAGGTCGGAAAAGTACGAATGACGTCGGAATGGCTCCCTGGAATAGATGTTCGACAAATGCACCTCGATGAAGGGGATCTTTACCGCGGCGAAGGCGTCGCGAAGCGCCACGCTGGTGTGGGTCAACCCTCCAGGATTGATGATAATCCACGAAATGCGCTGCTGCTTTCCCCCCTGAACACGTTCGATCAAGGCCCCTTCGTGGTTGCTCTGGAAGACCTGAAGGCTTGCCCCTTCGCTCCTGGCCATCCGGCTTAGCCGCTCGTTGATGCTCTGGATGGTTTCTTTGCCGTAGATCCTTGGCTCACGCGCGCCCAGCAGATTGAGGTTGGGGCCGTGAAGGACCAGAATGTTTTTGAGCCTTCTTCGTGGTGCACCCGCGACACGCTTGAGTTTCGGCATGGCCGGAAGTTTGACGCAGTTCGCAGGAAATTGTCCAGTATTTGCCGCATTTTAGAGCTAAATGAGCGACTTAGTTAAGCCAGAATGTCGAGTTTCTTGTACCAACCGGCTCTTCGCGTTGACGATGTCACGCGGGCTCCAATAGCCGGAATACTCGAGCTCGGTAGATTTGGATTTTTAGCCGAAATTCGGCGGTGATTGGTTATGTTGAAAACTATTCAACGCAAATCGCAGCCTGGTTGAGCCTGTTCTCCAGCGTAGCGCATGCAATTCGCTACCAAACACCCGGTTCGCGGCGGGATCCTAGCCATCCTGCGGGAACACGAGCTGGGTCACCGCCTGGATCCCGGCGCGCTCGATCGGTCGCCCTCCAAAGGTGGTTTTCAAAGCGCCGCGCTCGTCCTTCAGAGCGTGGATCGCCAAATTGACCGGTACGCCTTGCCAGTCGAGCTTCAGCACCGACACGGCGCGCGCTTGGTCGCCGACGAAGTGACGCTGATCGAAAATATCGTAAGGGATATTGCGGTTCAGGAGAAAAAGCTCCACCGATTTGCTGTCATCGGTGAATAGCTGCAAATCGATGTCGCTATACCGCCCGGCCGTGCCCTTGAGCACCGCGCCGGCAAGGTAAGGGCGAAACTGCTCCAGCAAACGCATTGCCTCGAGCGCTCGCTCGCGCAGGTATCGAATGCGCTCGCGCTGCTCCTCGCCCTGGTAAAGCGACTGGTAAGCCCGCAACTCAACCTCGATTTCCTCGTTCTTCGGCAGCGATTGCGTGTCTTCTGCCCCCAGCTGGCGCGCGGCCTTGCGCTTGGCGTGGGCGAAATTCTCGATGCCGTCCTCGGCCATCATGCGCGCGGCGGCGGCAGCAATGCGTGCGCGCATTTGTTGCTGCCTGGGCTTGCTGTCTTTCGGCATGGAGAAAAAGCAGGCGGGCTTCGTTCATGATACCGCAGCAGCCGGGAAACGCGGCGAAGTAGGCTAGAATCGTGCCCTTTTCAATGACGCGCTCTCGTCGCGGCGCGCTTTACCCCCCGGGCCCCGTGCACATCCACATCCTCGGAATCTGCGGCACTTTCATGGGGGGCATCGCCGCGATTGCGCAGACGGCGGGTTATCGCGTTACGGGATGTGACGCCAACGTCTATCCGCCGATGAGCACACAGCTCCTCGCCCAAGGCATTGAGCTGACCGAGGGCTATGGCGCCGACCAGCTCGCTCTCAAGCCCGATCTGTGGCTGATCGGCAACGTCGTGAGCCGAGGCAATCCCCTCGTGGAGGCGATCCTGAATCAGGGCCACGCTTACGTTTCCGGTCCCCAATGGCTCGCCGACACCATCTTGGCGGATAAAAGGGTGCTCGCCGTGGCAGGAACACACGGGAAAACAACGACTTCATCCATGCTGGCCTGGATTCTCGAGGACGCCGGCCTCGCCCCCGGGTTCTTGATCGGCGGCGTCCCGCAGAATTTTGGAATATCCGCAAGGTTAGGAAATAAAGTGCATTTCGTCATCGAAGCCGACGAATACGATACGGCTTTTTTCGATAAGCGCTCCAAGATGGTGCATTACCGGCCCAGGGTTGCCATTTTGAGCAATATCGAGTTCGATCATGCCGATATCTTCGTCGATCTTACAGCGATCGAGACGCAATTTCATAATTTCGTTCGAACGATACCCAGTTTCGGTCAGCTGATCGTGAACGGCGCCGATCCAGCGATAGAGCGCGTGCTCACTCGAGGCTGCTGGACTCCAGTTGAGCGCTTTGGCGTCAAAGAGGGCTGGAGAGCGAGCGAGGTCGCAAGGGGATGTTTCGATGTGCTTTACCAGGAGACGCCGGTTGGCCAGCTCTGCTGGGAATTGCTCGGGGAGCACAATCGCTCGAACGCTCTTGCCGCGATCGCTGCAGCGCGGGCCGCCGGTGTCGAGCCTGCGCGCGCTGTGCAGTCGCTCGCGCGCTTCAAGAGCGTCAGGCGCCGCATGGAACTTCGGGGTACGGCAGCGGGTGTCGCAGTCTGGGACGACTTCGCCCACCACCCGACCGCCATCGCCACAACGCTTGCGGGCCTGAGGGATCAAGTCGGAAACGCTCGGATCTTGGCCGTGCTCGAGCCTCGCTCCAACACCATGAAAGCCGGCGTGATGAAGGACCGCCTGCCCGCGAGTCTCGAGCGCGCCGACCGGGTTTTCTGCTACACCGCGAACTTGGGCTGGGATGCGGCGGCGACTCTCGCACCGCTCGGGGAGCGTGCATGCTGCGAGCCCGATCTTGAGCGTCTGGTCGTAGCGATTGCCGCCGAAGCGAGGCCGGGCGATCAGGTGCTCATCATGTCGAACGGAAGTTTCGAGGGTATTCACGACCGGCTTCTCGCCGCGCTTTCAAAACGTGCGGCCAGAGCAGCCGGGGCATGATCAGTTGTCTGCGCGGATTCAACAGCTCCCAGGGCGGGGACCACACGCTCGCGAGCTTTCCCGAGGACATTCCGCTGATCCTGGAATTCGCCGACATGGATTGACTACTTCAGCACCTTCCAGGACGAATTCCCGTCTTTGAGCGCGTAGAGCGCCAGCGCTTTTTCGTCGAACCCGAACCCCAGGCCTGGGGTCTCGGGCAGAAGCAGCATGCCGTCCTTGGCCTTGAGCTGCGCGTCGATGAGACGCCGGAAATTGAGCACTTGGTCGTCGGGGAAGAACTCGACGTAGC
>DASPXL010000056.1:0-2608 GCA_035637375.1 Burkholderiales bacterium | reverse complement strand
CGAGGACTTTCCCGGGAGCGGCCCGCACCTTGGGCGAATCGACCAGGCCGTAGCCGCGCACCCATACTCTGTAATTTGCTTTCGGAAGCTCGGGGATAAGGTAGCGTCCGCGCTCGTCGGTGACCACGATCTTGGTGAACTTGGTGGGCAGCGCAGTGGTCTCGGCGATGACCCAGACGCCCGCCTCCGGGCCGTTCGCGCTCGTCACCACCCCGCCCAGATCGTTCCCGGTCCCCTGCGCCGCGGTCTGCTGGGAAGCCGCGAGAAGCAAGCCGACGATGACTGCGCCCAGATAAGAGCCGGTTTTCATGTTTTCTCCTCCTTGCGAGAGTCTGCGTCGCCCGGATTCTACGCCGATTTCACAGGCGGAAATCCAGGGGCCGGTTTTGATATAGTCGCGCATGGGTCCCGAAGGAGGTTCGACCATGGCCGATGGTTCCAGCGTCAAGCCCGAATCCGACTACGACGTGCTGTACCGCATCATGACGACGCGCATGAGCGTGCGGCGCCTCAAGCCCGACCCGATTCCCGACGAATACGTCGAGAAGATCCTCGAGGCGGGGCGCTGGGCGATGTCGGGCGCGAACGGCCAGCCGTGGGAGTACCTGGTGATAAAGGACCCCGGGAAAAAGAAGGATCTCTACGACGCGTTCCAGGACACCAACCAGGAATTCTGCTTCTGGATGGAGCAGATGCGGCCTTTCGAGCTGCGCCACCCCGCCTTCCAGGTCAAGGGTGACGATCTCAAGGACGAATGGCAGAAAATCCGCAACAGCACCGGCGGGCAGCAGCGCCGTCCTTGGCACGAGGCGCCGGTCGTGATCGTCGTGCTCGGCGACGGCCGCAGGCAGTGGGCAACGGTGAACGCCGCGTTCACCTTCGGGCGGCACGCGAGCCACTTCACCGACGGCCTGGCGAACACCTGCACCCACATGCAGCTCGCGATCGCCTCCCTCGGCCTGGGATCGCACTGGGGGACGGTGCACGTCCAGGAGCCGCTGAAGCGCGTGCTCGGCGTTCCCGACTTGATCGACGTCTATCTGATCATCTCCATCGGCCACGCCGACATCGAGCGCAAGCCCGGCGTGCGGCGCGAGCTGAACGAGCTCGTCCATCGCGAGACCTACGACATGTCCAAGTACATGTCGAACGAGGACATCATCGACTACCTGTACAAGCTGCGCGGCAAGACCATGTTCCGCTATCACCTGAAGGACAGCCTGCTGCCCGGTGCGGGCGAAAAGAAAAGCTGATGAGTGTCCGCCGTCCTGCGGTCTGCGCGACCGCGTTGGTGCTCGCCGCCACCGCTGCGTGGCCTCAGGCTTACCCCACCAGGCCGATACTCGTGGTCAGCACCGCCTCGCCGGGGAGCAGCGGCGACGCGGCGCTGAGGCTGATGACCGCAAAAATGTCCGCGAGCCTCGGCCAGCCGGTGGTGGTCGAGGTGAAAACTGCCGCGCGCGGCGCGCAAGCCGCGCAGGCGCTCGCGCGCGCGGCAGCCGACGGCTACACCATCACTTACGGCACATCCGGAACGTTCGTGAACGCGAGGTTCCTGTACAAGAATCTCGCGTTCGACGTGCTGAAGGATTTCGAGCCGATCAGCCTCGCGATCAGCTCCCCGAGCTATGTCGCCGTCAACGCTCAAGTGCCGGTGAATTCGCTGCAGGAGCTCATCGATTACGCGAAGCGCAACCCGGGCAAGCTCGAATACGCTTCGAGCGGGTCCGGATCGGTGTTCCATCTGGCGGGCGAGTCGCTGAAGCTCTCCGCCGGGATCGACATGCTCCACGTGCCCTACGCGCAGGCCAATTTCTCCCAGATGATCAACGACTGGGTCACCGGCCGCGTGGCCCTGTGGTTCCCGACTTACGCGTTCCTCGCGCCGAACATGCCGAAGGTCAGGCCGCTTGCGATCGTGGACGGCCGGCGCAGCACCCGCATGCCCGCGATCCCCACCGTCGCTGAAATTCTTCCCGGGTTCCGGGCCTTCCCCGCCTGGTGGGCTTTCTTCGGCCCCGCGGGCCTGCCCGCCTCCGTCGCGGAGCGCCTGAGCGGCGAAGTGCGCGCCGCGCTGAAGGCACCCGACGTGCACGCGAAACTCAACGATCTGGGGCTGACCACCCTGGCGAGCACTCCCGAAGAGCTCGCGGCCCACCTCAGGCGCGAAATCGAAGCCGTCGGAAGCCTGGCCAGGGCAATCGGGCTCGAGCCCGAGTAAGTTGCGGAAATCCTGACGGAGTGATCGTCCCCGGGCGGGAAAATCGCACGCTCGGGCGATCTGTCGAGCCTCGCTTTCCCTCGTCGTGCCGGGCATTTCCCTATGGCCCGATAGTTGCTTATTCATGGACGTTCGGGTTGCCGCCGATAGAAGGACGCGGTCCCGAGAGGCCCACCGGATCCACGGCGGGCATCGAGCGATTTGATAGGAGGACTGCAAAATGCCGCTCAAGAAAATCCTGATCGCCAATAATTCATCCATCGACCAGCAGTTCGTGCGCGAGTTGTTCTCGAACGGGCTTACCAGCGCGATGCGGCAGCCGGGCCCCGCCGGCTGGAAATTTTCCGGTGGAGTGCTCACGCAACGCACCTGGCATTAAGCGCAAAG
>DASPXL010000055.1:0-2570 GCA_035637375.1 Burkholderiales bacterium | reverse complement strand
AGCGCATGTTCTCCTGCCTCATGCCGGTGTCGGGCATCGCGGGCAAATCGGTCACCACGATCGAGGGCCTCTCGCCCCATCGCATGAACGCGCTGCAGCGCGCGTGGCTGGCCGAGAGCGTGCCGCAGTGCGGCTACTGCCAGTCGGGCCAGCTCATGAGCGCCGCGGCACTGCTCGCCGCGAACCCGCGCCCGACGCGCGGGCAGATCAAGGACCACATGAGCGCGAACGTCTGCCGCTGCGGCACCTATCCGCGCATCGTGCGCGCGATCGAGCGCGCCGCGAGGGAGGGCTGAGCCATGACGACGAACACTCCGCACAGCGGCATCACCCGGCGCCAGTTCATGGTCGGCGCGGCCGGCCTCACGTTTACGGTCTTGCTGGACGGTTGCGCAGCCATGCGAACCGAGGAGCCGGGCGCCGGCGCATCGCTCGCTCCGGCGCCCGCAGGTGGCGCGAAGACCGTCAACGCCTGGGTGAGCCTGTCTTACGACGGCACGGTGTACATCGCCAACCCGGCGGTCGAGATGGGCCAGGGCTCTCAGACCGCGATCCCGCTCATCATCGCCGACGAGATGGACGCCGACTGGTCGCGCGTGGTCATCGTCCCGGCGTACCCCGACGACAAGGTCTACGGCAACCCGGGCTTCCGCGGGCTGATGTATACGGCGGGCTCGGCGACCGTCACCGGCTACTGGGACGTCGCGCGCACTTTCGGCGCGCAGGTCCGGCGCGTGCTGATGCAGAGCGCTGCGCGCCTGTGGGACGTGCCGCTGTCGGAGCTCGCGACCGAGCCGAACACGGTCGTGCACGCGAAATCGGGCCGCAGGGTGGGCTACGGCGATATCGCCTCGATCGCCGAGATCCCGGCGGAGGCGCCCGCGATCAAGCCCGAGGAGCTGAAAAAGCCCGAGCAGTATCGCCTGATCGGCAAGGACGTGATGCGGGTCGAGCTGCCGACCAAGGTGAACGGCACGGCGCAGTACTCGATCGACGTGCAGCTTCCCGGCATGCTCTACGGCGCGGTGCTGCGCGGTCCGGTCGAGGGCACCTCGCCCGTGACCATCGACGACGCGCAGGCGCGCGCGGTGCCGGGCGTGATGCGCGTCGTGCGCCTGCCGTTCGGCGTGGGCGTGCTCGCCGAGACCCCGTGGGCGGCGTTCGACGCGAAGAACGCGCTGAAAGTCACCTGGGACCGGCGCGCGCGCGCCTTCGGTCACGACAGCGACAACGCGGTTGCGATCTACTCGGCGGCGGCGCGGAACCTGAGCCGCAATGGCAAGCCCTGGGACAGCGCGGGCGACGCGCTCGGCGCGATGCAGAAGGCGGCGAAGGTCTACGAGGGCGAGTTCGTCTGCGACTACACCTACCACGCGCAGATGGAGCCGCTCAATTCGGTCGCCTCGGTCTCGCCCTCGGGCGACTCCTGCGAGATCTGGTGCGGCACGCAGTCGCAGACCATGGCGGTCGCGGCGGCCGCCAAGGCGCTCGGCATTCCGGTCGGGAAGGTGAAATTGAACCTCATGCTGCTCGGCGGCGGGTTCGGCCGGCGCGGCCACCGCGACGAGGAGTTCGTGGTCGATTCGGTGCTGCTCTCGAAGGAAGCGAAGCGCCCGGTGAAAGTGCTGTGGACGCGCGAGGACGACGTGCGCAACGGCCGCTTCCGTCCGCTGTCCGTTCACTACCTGCGTGCGGGCTTGGACAGCTCGGCCGGTATCGTCGCCTGGCAGCACCGCGTCGCCTGCGACGAGATCACCGCGTTCCAGGACCCGGTGCGCTACAAGGGCGGCGGTGAGAAGGATTTCCTCGCGATGGCGGGGTCGGAATTGCGCACCTACGACATCCCGAACCGGCTCTCCGAGCAGTTGCCTCAGGAGACCGGCATCCGCACGTCGTCCTTGCGCGGCATCGGCTTCGGGCCGAACAAGTTCGCGACCGAAGCGTTCCTGGACGAGATCGCGGCGCAGCACCGCCTCGATCCGGTCGAGCTGCGGCTGCAGCTCTTGAAGAATACGCCGCGCGGGCAGGCGGTGATCCGGGAAGTGGTCCGGATGTCCGACTACCGCCGCGCGCGGCCCGGCCGCGGCCTCGGTTTCTCCTTCATCGACTACTCGGGAACGATGGTGGCGGCGGTGGCCGAAGTGTCGATCGACAAATCGCGCGGCAAGGTGAGCGTGCACGACTTCTGGCTCGCGCTCGATCCGGGCATCGCGGTGCAGCCGGACAACGTCATCGCGCAGACCGAGAGCTCGATCGTCTACGGCCTGGGGCTCGCGCTCACCGAGCGCATCAGCTTCAAGGACGGCGTGGTGCAGCAGTCGAACCTCCTCGACTACGGCGTGCCGCGCATCCACGACATCCCCGAGCTGCACATCAAGCTCATGTCCACCCCCAACCGTCCGACCGGCGCCGGGCAGATGGCGACGCCGGTGGTGGCGCCGGCGATCTCGAGCGCGGTGTTCGCGGCGAGCGGCGCGCGCGTGCGCCACACGCCGTTCCTGCCCGAGCGCGTGCTGAAGGCGATGGCCTGAAGGGAAACGCATGAGCAAGCCACAACCGAAAAACCAGGG
>DASPXL010000054.1:0-2423 GCA_035637375.1 Burkholderiales bacterium | reverse complement strand
AGCGAGCATCGTCGAATCGGCCATGGACGCCGTCATCACGGTCGATGAAAAACAGCGGGTCGTGATGTTCAACGCCGCGGCGGAAGCGATGTTCGGCTGCCCGCGCGGACAGGCGATCGGCGCTCCGCTCGCCTGGTTCATTCCCGAACGCTTCCGCGCCGAACATGAACGCCACATCCGGCGTTTCGGTGAAACCGGGATCTCCTCGCGCCGCATGGGCGCCCAGCGCATCGTCGCGGGCCTGCGAAGCGGCGGGGGAGAATTCCCCATCGACGCCTCGATCTCGCAAATCACTGAAAGCGGAAAGAAGTTCTACACGGTGATCCTGCGCGATGTCACCGAACGGGTCCAGGCCGAGGAGGCCCTGCGCCGCTCGCAAGCGGAACTGCACGAGCTTGCCTCCGCCACGAATTCCGTCAGGGAACAGGAAAAGAGCCGCATCGCGCGGGAGCTCCACGACGAGCTGGGGCAGGCGCTGACCGCCCTCAAGCTCGATGTCGCCTGGCTCTCCGAGCGACTCCCGGCAGGGGACGCTGCGATCGCCGAAAAGCTCAAGGCAATGCAGGCGATGATCGACGGCACCGTCGCCGCGACCCGGCGCATCTCCTCGGATTTGCGTCCCCTGATACTGGACGACCTGGGGCTGGTGCCGGCCGCCGAGTGGCTGGTGCAGGAATTCACCCAGCGCTCGGGCATCCCCTGCGAGCTGCGCGTAGACTCGCCGGAACTCGAATTGAAGGATCCGCATGCCACCGCGATATTCAGGATTTTGCAGGAGTCGCTCACCAACGTCGCCCGACACGCTAAGGCGCAGCGCGTCGAGGTCGCGCTCGGGCGCGCCGACGGCGCAGTGACATTGAACGTCCGCGACAACGGCCGCGGCTTCAGTCTCGACGATCCGCGCAGGCCGAATGCTTTCGGCCTCATGGGCCTGCGCGAGCGCGTTTATCTCCTGGGCGGCGAAGTTCGCATCGAAAGCGAGCCCGGGAGGGGTACGAGCATTGCCGTGCAGATCCCGCTTGAAGAGAGGGCGCAGGCCGCATGATCCGAATCGTTGTCGCCGACGACCATACCATCGTTCGCGAAGGGCTGAAGCAGGTGCTCTCGTCGGCGTCCGATTTCTCCATCGTGGGCGAGGCGCAGAACGGCCACGAAGTCCTCGAGCGCGTGCGCGAGCTCGTTTTCGACGTGCTGCTGCTCGACCTATCCATGCCGGGCCGGAGCGGCATCGAGCTCATCAAGCAGGTACACGCCGAGAAACCCAGGCTGCGGATACTCGTGCTCAGCATGCACCAGGAACCCCAGTACGCCGTGCGGGCGCTCAAGGCGGGCGCCTCCGGCTACCTTACGAAGGAAAGCGCCTCGGCGCAGCTCGTCTCGGCGATCCGCAGGGTCGCGGGCGGCGGGGCCTTCATCACCGACGCGGTCGCCGAGCAGCTCGCCCGCGGGGCGATGCCGCAGACCGAAGGGCCTCCGCACGCCGCGCTTTCCGACCGCGAGTTCCAGGTGTTCCGGATGCTCGCGTCCGGAACGGCCGTGTCGGACATCGCAGCGGAGCTGAGTCTTTCGGTCAAGACGGTCAGCACGCACAAGGCCCGCATCATGCAGAAGATGGACATGAGCAATCCGGCCGAGATCGTGCGCTATGCCCTCCACCACCGCCTAATCGACGATCCGGACTCCGAACACTCCTGAGCCCGCCCCCCTGTAGGAAACCTCCTACAGTCATTCCAGGACGCCGCCTACCCCTCGATTCGGGCGCCGCCGATGGTCCGCCGTGCCGGCGGCGCTGATACTGGCGGCATGGAAAACTTGCCGCACGAAACCCGCACCAAGGCCTTCATTGTGGAGAATTCACCCTCGATCCGCGAGCGCTTGAGCGGGCTGCTCGGCGAGGTTAAGGGTGTGTCCATCGTCGGCGAGGCGGCCACTCCACTGGCGGCCGTCGAGGGCATTCTCCGCACCCGGCCCGATGTGGTCGTGCTCGACATTCACCTCACCGGCGGGAGCGGCATCGAGGTCCTGCGTCGGGTGCGTTCCGAGGCGCCGGGAGTGGTGTTCATCGTCCTTACGAACCATCCGAATCCGCAGTACCGCCGCGCCTGCATGGAAGCGGGCGCGAGCCATTTCCTCGACAAGACCGCCGAGTTCGGCAAGCTCAGGGAAGTCATCGCAGAGCTCGGCGAGTCGTCCGCGCCGGAACCCACGAAACCAAATCCAGAGGAGAACGCCATGGAAGCCGCAGCAGCTCTGAACCCTTTCGTTCCAATTCCGGGAGACACGATTGCGCCGCACAAGGTCACGCCGCCGAGCATAGTCAAGGTTCCCACGAAGTGTTCGAGCTGCAATCTGCGCGAGCTCTGTCTGCCGTGCGGCCTCACCAGGCGGGACGTTGACCGGATGGACCAGCTGGTCTACACCCG
>DASPXL010000053.1:0-2339 GCA_035637375.1 Burkholderiales bacterium | reverse complement strand
TACGAGGGCGGCGATCGCGCCCAGCGCCTCGCCGGGCGGGCGCGGCAGGAGGGGACGCTCGTGCTGTATACATCCCTTGCCACTTCGGAATCGGTGCCGCTCACCCAAGCGTTCGAGAAGAAGTACGGCGTCAAGATCCAGCTGTGGCGCTCGCTGAGCGACCAGGTGGTGCAGCGCGTGCTCAACGAAGCAAGAGCGCGCCGCCACAACGTCGATGTCGTCGAGACCAACGGCCCGGAGTTGGAGGCGCTGGCGCGCGAGCGGGTGACCGCGCGGTTTTTCAGTCCCTATATCGCCGACATTCCCGCCTGGGGCGTGCCCGCGCACCGGATGTGGATCTCAGACCGCGTCGATTTCTTCGTCGTGGCGTTCAATACGGTCAAGGTGCGCCGCGAGGAGTTGCCGGCTACCTATGAAGGCTTCCTCGACTCCAAATGGAAAGGGCGCATCGGCCTTGAGGCGACCGACCAGGAGTGGCTCGCCGGGCTCGCGAAGCATTGGGGCGAGAAGCGCGCCCTCGAGTTCTTCCGCCGGCTCGCCGCGATGAAGCCGGACGTGCGCAAGGGGCACGTGCTCCTTTCCGAGATGGTGGCGGCGGGCGAAGTGCCGGTCAGCCTCACCAATTACGCCTCCAACGCCGATTCGATGAAACGCCGGGACAAGCCGATCGACTGGAAGCCGGTCGAGCCGGTGATCGGCAGGCCGCAGGCGCTCGGGCTCGCGGCGAACGCGCCCCACCCGAACGCCGCTTTGCTGTTCGCCGATTTCCTGCTGTCCCCGGAAGGCCAGCAGCTTCTCAGCTCGATGGGGCGGTTTCCCTCCAGCCAAAAGGTGAAAAGCAATATCGGCGCTTTCCCCTACCTGATGCTCGACCCCGTGACCCTCATCGACGAGGACGAAAAGTGGCTGAAGCTCTGGAACGAGCTGGTTGCGGCCAAGTAGGATGGCACCGTCCCTCTCGCACCAGACCCGCTTGAAAATCTCCGCGATGGAACGAAAGCCCAATTCCGCAGGATTCCGGACGCGGCTGTCCTCGGTCGCGAATTCCCTGCGGCTCATCAAGGCGTTTTCCGAGGACGAATACGAGATCGGCATCAGCGACCTCGCGAAGCGGCTGGGATTGGCGAAGAGCACCGTGCATCGCCTCGCGTCGACGCTGCTCGAGGAGGGAATGCTCGAGCAGAACCCCGCGGACGGCAAATATCATCCGGGACTCGCCCTGTTCGAGCTGGGGGTGATGGTCCGCCGCAAGATGGATTTCACGATGGAAGCGCGGCCGTTCCTCAGGACGCTGATGGAGAAGACCGGCGAGACCGTTCATTTGGGGATCCTCGACCGCGATTCGATCCTGTACATCATCACCCACGAGAGCAAGCAGGCGTTGCGCATGGGTTCCAAGGTCGGCACGCGCGTGCCGGTGCACTCCACGGCGGTGGGGAAGACCTTGCTCGCGTTCCAACCGGATGAAGAGATCGACCGTATCATCGCCCGCGGGCTTCCCGCGAGCACGCCCAACACGATCGTCGACGCAAAGGCGCTGCGCCGCGAGCTCGCGGCGGTGCGCGCGCGCAGCTACGCCGTGGACGACGAGGAAAGCGAGATCGGGCTGCGCTCGATCGCCGCGCCGATACGCATCTACTCGGGCAGCGTGGTCGCGGCGATCAGCATCGCCGGCCCGGTGCACCGCATGGCGAAAAAATCGCTGCTGGGCTGGTCGCGCGAGCTGGTCGATGCCGCGGACGCGGTTTCGCAGCGGCTCGGCTGGCAGCCTTCGCGCGCGGATCCGTTGCACCGGCGGGCCTAAATCCCCAGCCGCTGCCAGATCGTCGAGGTGAGCCCCGCCTGGTTCATGGTGTAGAAGTGCAGGCCGGGAGCGCCGGCCGAGAGCAGCCGGTCGCACAGGTCGGTGACCACGTCCAGGCCGAGGCTTCGGATCGAAGCGGCATCGTCACCGAGGCCCTGCATCTTCAGGCGCAGCCAGCGCGGGATCTCGGCGCCGCAGGCGTCGGAGAAACGCGCAAGCTGCGAGAAATTCCCGATCGGCATGATTCCCGGAACGATGGGCAGATCGATGCCCAGCGCCTCGCAGTCGTCGACGAAGCGGAAATAGGAATCGATGTTGTAGAAGTACTGCGTGATCGCCGCGTCGGCGCCCGCCTCGATCTTTGTCTTGAAGCTCGCGATGTCCTCGCGCGGGCTGCGCGCCTGGGGATGGAACTCGGGGTAGCAGGCGACTTCGACGTGGAAGTGGTCGCCCGTCCTCTTGCGGATAAAGGCCACCAGATCGCTTGCGTAGCGCAGCTCGCCGGCGCTCGCGGCGCCCGACGGCAGGTCCCCGC
>DASPXL010000052.1:0-12447 GCA_035637375.1 Burkholderiales bacterium | reverse complement strand
AAATTGAGCGGCGAGGCCCTGATGGGGGACGATTCCTTCGGGATCAATCGCTCGACCATCGAGCGGATCGTCGGCGAGGTTGCTCAAGTCGCGGCCCTCGGCGTGGAGATCGCGATCGTGATCGGAGGGGGAAACATATTCCGCGGGGTGGCCCCGGGCGCGGCGGGAATGGACCGCGCGACCGCCGATTACATCGGCATGCTCGCCACCATAATGAACGCGCTGGCGCTCCAGGATGCCATGCGGCAGGCCGGCTTGAACGCGCGGGTGCAGTCGGCGCTCAATATCGAGCAGGTGGTGGAGCCTTACATCCGCAACAAGGCGATCCGCTACCTCGAGGAAGGCAGGATCGTGATTTTCGCCGCGGGGACGGGCAACCCTTTCTTCACGACCGACACCGCGGCGGCGCTGCGCGGCACGGAGATCGGGGCGGAAATGGTGCTGAAGGCGACCAAGGTCGACGGCGTCTATACGGCCGATCCGAAGCTGCACCCGGACGCCAAGCGTTACGACAAGCTCTCTTTCGACGAGGCCATGATCAAAAATCTGCGGGTGATGGATGCCACGGCGTTCGCGCTGTGCCGCGACCAGAAGCTCCCGATCACCGTGTTCAGCATACTGAAGGCCGGCGCGATGAAGCGGGTCGTCACCGGGGAAAACGAAGGCACGCTGGTCTACGTCAGCGCTTGAGCGCTGGAGGGATGGAGTGACTCATGAATACCGTCGCCGACGTCAGGAAGACCACCGAGCAGAAGATGCACAAATCGCTCGACGCGCTGAAAACCGATCTGGCCAAGGTGCGCACCGGCCGGGCCCACACGGGGCTGCTCGACCACATCACGGTCGACTACTACGGCACGCCGATGCCGATCCCCAAGGTGGCCAACGTGAGCCTGCTCGACGCCCGGACCCTGGGCGTATCTCCGTGGGAGAAAAAGATGCTCGGAGTGATCGAAAAGGCGATCCGTGAATCCGATCTCGGCCTGAATCCCGCCACCCAGGGCGACGTGGTCCGAGTGCCGATGCCCTCGCTCACCGAGGAACGCCGCCGCGAGCTGATCAAGGTGATCAAGCACGAAGCCGAAAACGCCAAGGTCGCGGTGCGCAATCTGCGCCGCGACGCCAATCATGCGCTCAAGGAACTGCTCAAGAGCAAGGCCGTGTCGGAAGACGAGGAGCGGCGCGCCCAGGAGGATATCCAGAAAATCACCGACAAGCACATCGCCGACATCGACAAGATGGTCGCCGGCAAAGAAGCCGAGCTGATGGCGATCTGATCCCCCGTCTCGAAGAACCTGCCGATGAAATCATTCTCCAGCTCCACCCGCGAGATCCCGTCCGCGGGCGAAATTCCCAGGCACATCGCCGTCATCATGGACGGCAACGGACGCTGGGCCAAGAAGCGCTATCTGCCGCGCGTGGCCGGTCACAAGCAGGGCGTCGAGACGGTGCGCCGGGTCACGCGCGCATGCGGCGAGCGCGGCGTCGAGTACCTGACCCTGTTTGCGTTCAGCTCGGAGAACTGGCGCCGGCCGGCCCAGGAGGTCTCGACGCTCAAGCAGCTGTTCATTGCGGCCCTGGAGCAGGAGGCCGAGCGGCTGCACCGGAACAAGGTGCGCCTGAAGATCATCGGCGATATCGCGCCGTTCGGGGCGCGGGTGGTCGAGCTCGCGCGCCGCGCCCAGGACCTGACCTCCGCCAATTCGGGGCTTACGCTTACCATCGCCGCCAACTACGGAGGGCGGTGGGACCTGATGCAGGCCCTGGCGAAGCTGGTGCGCAGCGGGCCGATGCCCGAGGGCGGCTTTACCGAGGAGCAAGTGGCTTCGCAGCTCGCACTCAACTACGCGCCCGAGCCCGACTTGTTCATACGCACCGGCGGCGAGCAGCGCATCAGCAATTTTCTCCTTTGGCAGCTCGCCTATACGGAGCTGTACTTCACCCCGACGCTGTGGCCGGACTTCGACGCCGCGCAGCTCGACGCGGCGATCGCCTGGTATCGCGAGCGCGAGCGCCGCTTCGGGCGGACCAGCGAGCAGCTGGAAAAAGCCAAGCGCGACGCGAACGGCCGGCGGAGGATCGCGTAAGGCTTCCTGCTCTCGCGGGGAGGCGAGCGCGGGCCATCATGCTGAAAACCCGCGTGCTGACGGCCGCGGTCTTGCTGGCGGTGCTTCTGCCGGCGCTGTTCCTGCTGCCCGGGAACGGCTGGATCGCATTCTGCGCTTTGCTTCTCGGCATCGCCGCCTGGGAATGGGGCGCATTGGCGGGGCTCGCCGCGGCCGGTCGCTCGATTTACACGGCATTCGTGATCGGGCTTTTCGTCTTGCCGGAGGTCCTCGAGGTTTCTCGGGCCGATGGCTTGTACGTGCCGATCTGGATTTACTGCGCGGCCGCGCTTTTCTGGATCATCCTCGTTCCGCTGTGGATGTGGCGACGCCCGCGGATGGATGGCCGGGCCTTGTTGCTCACAGCGGGAGCCATCGCGTTGGTGCCGGCCTTTGCCGCTGCGGTCGATCTGCGGAGCGTCCGTCCGTCCCTCTTGGTCGCCGTCCTGGCAACGGTCTGGATTTCCGACTCGGCTGCCTATCTCGTCGGCCGGCGCTTCGGCAAACGCAAGCTCGCCCCGTTCATCAGCCCGGGAAAGACCTGGGAAGGCGTCGCCGGAGCGCTGGCAGCGGTCGCGCTCTACGCGCTTGCCTGGGCAAGCTTGAGCGGCCCGGCCGGCCTGCCTCTCGGACCCGGCCGGGCGCAGTTGGGGCCGGTGTGGATTCTCCCGGTCCTGCTCGGGCTCGCCGTCGCCGGAATGATTGGCGATCTGCTCGAATCTCTGATAAAACGCCAGGCGGGAGTCAAGGACAGCGGCGCATTGCTGCCCGGCCACGGCGGCGTGCTCGATCGCATCGACGCGCCCCTGGCGATGCTCCCGCTCGCAGCGCTTGCGTTCGTGAGGTGACTACGATTCAGAACATCGCGGTACTCGGAGCGACCGGCTCGATCGGAGCGAGCACTCTGGATGTGATCGCGCGCCATCCGTCGCGCTTTCGCGTGGCGGCGCTGACCGCCAACCGGCAGGTCGACGAGCTGGCGGAGCTCTGCAGGCTGCACCGCCCCGACTACGCCTGCGTGGCCGACAGTTCGCGCGCGCCGCGGCTGCGCGAGCGCCTGGCGGGAGCCGGCGTGGCCTGCAAGATCCTCGCGGGAGAAGCGGGCCTCGTGGAGATCGCTTCGCTGCCCGAAGTGGACTGCGTGATGGCCGCCATCGTCGGAGCGGCAGGACTGCGCGCGAGCCTCGCCGCCGCGAAGGCGGGCAAGAAGCTGCTGCTTGCGAACAAGGAGGCGCTCGTGGTGGCGGGCCCCGTCTTCATGGAGACGGTGCGCTCGGGCGGCGCGACGCTGCTGCCGATCGACAGCGAGCACAACGCCATCTTTCAGTGCCTGCCGCCGTTCGCCTCCGGCGGGCTTGCCGCCAAGGGCGTCCGCAGAATCCTGCTCACGGGATCGGGCGGGCCGTTCAGGGCGCGCGCGCGCGCCGAGCTGCACCGCGTCACCCCGGAGGAGGCCTGCGCTCATCCGAACTGGGTCATGGGACGCAAGATCTCGGTGGATTCCGCGACCATGATGAACAAGGGGCTCGAGATCATCGAGGCGCACTGGCTGTTCGGCGCGAGCCCGGAACAGATCCAGGTCGTCGTCCATCCGCAGAGCGTGGTGCACTCGATGGTCGAGTACGCCGACGGTTCGGTGATCGCCCAGCTCGGACACCCGGACATGCGCACGCCCATCGCCCAGGCGCTCGCTTACCCCGAGCGGATCGACGCGGGGGTCTCGACGCTCGACTTTTTCCGGATCGGCGTTCTCAGCTTCGAGCAGCCCGATTTCGAGCGCTTTCCAGCGCTCGATCTCGCCTACGCAGCGCTCAGGAGCGGAGGAGCGGCACCGGCCACGCTCAACGCAGCCAACGAGGTCGCCGTGGCGGCCTTCCTCGAGGGGCGCCTGCCTTTCCTGCGCATCACGGCGGTCATAGAGGAAACCCTGGCGAGCGCGGCAGCCGGCGCGCCAGGCACGCTCGAGGACGTGCTTGCCGCCGACGCAAGCGCTCGCGGCCGCGCGAGCCAGATCGTCGCCCGGTTCAACTCCCACGCCGCATGAATCTCGCCATCGCCATAACGGCCTTCGTCGTCGCGCTCGGCGTGCTGATCGTGATTCACGAGTATGGGCACTACCTGGTCGCGCGACTGTGCGGGGTCAAGGTGTTGCGCTTCTCGGTCGGCTTCGGCAGGCCGCTGTGGAAGGTCCGGCGCGGCCGGGACCAGACCGAGTGGGTGATCGCCGCGCTGCCGCTCGGCGGTTACGTGAAAATGCTCGACGAACACGAAGGCCCGGTCGCGCCCGAGGAATTGCACCGTGCTTTCAACCGCCAGAGCGTCTGGCGGCGCATCGCGGTCGTCGTCGCGGGGCCGGCTGCGAACTTCCTGCTCGCCATCGCGTTCTACTGGGCGCTGTTCGTGGGCGGGGTGCAGGAAGCAAAGCCGGTCCTCGCCGCGCCGGAACCCGGAACGGTTGCGGAGGCGAGCGGGATCGCGCGCGGCGAGACGATCCTTAAGATCAACGGGGAGCCGGTCGCGAGCTGGCAGCAGGTGCGCTGGCAGCTGCTGCAGCTCGCGGTGGAAAGACAGCCGGCGCGGCTCGAGGTCATCGACGCAAAACAGCGGCTCACCTGGCGGACCCTGGATCTGTCGCGTTTCGACCTCGAGGGTTTCGACAGCGACCCGCTAGCGCGCCTGGGGCTGCGGCTGAACCGGCCCGACGTCGCCCCGATCATCGGCACGGTCGTCCCGGGAAGCGTCGCCGAGGCCGGAGGGCTGCGCGCGGGGGACCGCGTAATCTCGATCGACGGCGGCGCTATCCTCGTCTGGGAGGATGTCGTAAAGGCGGTTCGGGCACACCCGGCCGAAACGCTGCAGCTGCAGATCCTGCGCGAAGGAAACAGGATTGAAATCCGGCTGCGACCGGAGGCGGTGCAGCAGAACGGCGAGCGCTTCGGCCGCATCGGGGCGGCGCCGCAGGTCGACGCCGGGGCGATGAAGGACCTGGTCGCGACCGTGCGCTACGCTCCGTGGCCCGCCCTCGTACTGGCGTTCGAGCGGACCTGGGAAACATCGGTGTTCAGCCTGAAGATGCTCGGCAAGATGGCGATCGGCGAGGTCTCCTGGAAAAACCTGAGCGGCCCGGTCACGATCGCCGACTACGCAGGCCAATCGGCGCAGCTTGGCATCGGCGCCTATGTCGCCTTCCTCGCGCTGATCAGCATCAGCCTCGGCGTGCTGAACCTTCTGCCGATTCCGTTACTGGACGGAGGGCACCTGCTGTATTATCTGGTCGAGATCTTCAAGGGCAGCCCGTTGTCCGAGCGAGCGATGGAGCTGGGCCAGCGTCTCGGGCTGACGCTGCTCCTCTCCCTGATGGCCTTCGCCTTCTACAACGACCTCAACCGCCTGTTGGCGGGTTGATAACTCCTTCAGTGAAAAACGCGCTGCGGGCCGCGATCTTCCTGCTCGTGCCCTGCGGGCCGGCGTGGGCGCTCGATCCTTTCGTCGTGCGCGACATCCGCGTCGAAGGCATCCAGCGCATCGAGGCGGGAACCGTCTTCAATTATCTTCCCGTCAAGGTCGGCGACACGATGACCGACGAAAAAGCGGCGGGGGCGATCCGCACCTTGTTCGCCACGGGTTTCTTCCGGGACGTGAGGCTGGAAGCTCAAGGGAACGTGCTGATCGTGACGCTGGAAGAGCGCCCGGCGATCGCCTCGATCGAGTTCACCGGAATGAAGGAATTCGAAAAGGACAAGGTCAAGCAGGGCTTGCGCGACGTCGGATTCCAGGAGGGGCGTATTTTCGACCGCGCGCTGCTCGACCAGGCCGAGCAGGAGCTCAAGCGCCAATACCTGACCCGCGGCCTCTACGGCGTCGAGGTGACGACCACCGTGACCCCGCTCGAGCGCAACCGCGTCGCGATCAATTTCAGCATCAACGAGGGCGAGGTCGCAAAGATCGCCCGGATCAACATCGTCGGCAACCGGGCGTTTTCGCAGGACGAATTGCTCGGCATCATCCAGCTTCGCACCCCCGGCTGGTTCACCTGGTTCAGCAAGAACGACCAGTATTCCAGGCAGAAGCTGCAGGCCGATCTCGAATCGCTGCGCTCGTATTACCTGAACGGCGGCTACCTCGAGTTCAGCATCGACTCGACCCAGGTCTCGATCACCCCCGACCGGCGCGACATTTACATCACCGTCAACATCACCGAGGGCGAGAAATACGAGGTGACCGAGGTGAAGCTCGGAGGCGAGCTGCTCGTCCCGGAGGAGGAGCTTCGCGCGCTGATCACGATCAGGCCGGGAGAGACGTTTTCAAGGGAAAAGCTCACCGAGTCGACCAAGGCCATTGTCGACCGGCTGGGGCGGGAGGGCTATGCCTTTGCCAACGTCAACGCGAATCCCGCCGTCGACAAGGAAAAGCGCAAGGTCGCCTTCACGTTTCTGATCGACCCGGGGCGGCGCGTCTATGTGCGGCGGATCAACGTCGTCGGCAACACGCGCACCCGCGACGAGGTGGTGCGCCGCGAGATTCGCCAGCTCGAGGGAAGCTTTTTCGACAGCCAGAAGCTGCAGCTGTCCAAGCAGCGGATCGACAAGACGGGCTTCTTCAGCGAAGTCGAGGTCGAGACGCCGGCGGTACCCGGGACGACCGATCAGGTCGACGTGACCGTGCGGGTCAAGGAGAAGCCCACGGGCGCGATCATGCTGGGCGTGGGTTTTTCGAGCGTCGATAAACTCATCGTGCAGGCGTCGGTTCAGCAAAGCAACTTCTTCGGCACCGGCAATACCCTGGGCGCGCAGATCGCCTCCGGGACGGTCAACAAGGTCGCCTCGTTTTCCTTCACCGACCCTTACTACACGATCGACGGGGTCAGCCGCGGGTTCGACGTTTACCGGCGCGACGTGAACGCGACCTCGCTCGGGATCGGCAACTACCGGACCAGGACGGTCGGCGGGGCGGTGCGCTTCGGCGTGCCCTTCACCGAATACGACACCTTGTTTTTCGGCTTGGGCGTGGAACGCGTCGCGCTGGCGCTTCAGGCCGACAGTCCGCTGCGTTATCTGGACTTTCAGAATCAGTTCGGGAGCACCTACGCGGCGCTGATCGACACCGCCGGCTGGGTCCGCGACACGCGCGACAGCGCCATCTGGCCGACCAAGGGGCACCTGGAGCGCGCGACGCTGGAGCTCGCTACACCGCCGGGAGATCTCGAGTACTGGAAGGGCTCCTACACCCACCAGTACTTTTACCCGTTCTCGCGCAGCCTTACCTTGCTGCTGACCGGGGAGCTCGACGCGGGGGACGGGTACGGCGGAAAGCCGCTGCCGTTTTTCAAGAACTACTACTCCGGCGGGATCGGCAGCGTGCGCGGATTCCGCAACGCTTCGTTGGGGCCGCGCGACATCGACGGCAGCTTCCTCGGGGGCAACCGCAAGGTCAACGGATCGGCCGAATTGCTGTTTCCGGTACCCGGCAGCGGGCTCGACCGGTCGATGCGGTTCGGCGCCTTCATCGACGCCGGGCAGGTCTACGGAGGGAGCGAAAAGGTGGATCTCTCGCTGCTGCGCGCCTCCGCCGGACTGAGCTTCGCATGGAACTCCCCGGTCGGGCCGATGAAGATCAGCATCGCGCGTCCCCTGAAGCAAAAGCCGGGCGACGATGTCCAGCCCATCCAGTTCACCCTCGGCTACATATTCTGACGGCCCGGTATAATCGTATTTTTAGAGGCGGGGTGGTGGGAGAGCGAATTGAAAGGAAAATCGGCCGCCGTCTGGGTCTTCGCGGCGCTGCTCGGGGCCGGCGGTCCGGCTCTCGCCCAGTCGAAGGTCGGATTTGTCAGCCTGGAGCGGATCCTGCGCGAGGCGCCGGCCGCCCAGCGGGCGCAGAAGAAACTGGAGCAGGAGTTCTCCAAGCGCGGGCAGGACGTATCGAAAATGGCGGAGCAGCTGAAGAAGCTGCAAGAAGACATGGACAGGAATTCGGTGACGATGTCGGAATCCGACCGGCAAAAGCGCGAGCGGGAATTCGGCGAGCTCAACCGGGATTTCCAGCGCAAGCAGCGCGAATTCAACGAGGACCTGGCGCAGCGGCGCAACCAGGAGCTCTCCGAAGTCATCCAGCGCGCGAACCTCGCGGTGAAGCGGATCGCCGAGGCCGAAAACCTCGACATCGTGCTTCAGAACGAACAGGTCGTGTGGGCGAGCCCCCGCATCGATATCACCGACAAGGTCATCAAGGCGCTCGAAGATACCCGCGCGGGCAAGTAGCTCGTGACGCAATCCAACTCGCGCACTTACCGGCTCGGTGAAATCGTGGCGCGGCTCGGCGGGGAGCTGATAGGCGATCCCGGCGCCGAGATTCGCAGGATGGCCACGCTGGAGAGCGCCGGTCCCGGAGATCTGTCGTTTCTCTCCCATCCCCGGTACCGGCGGCAGTTGCGCGGCACGCGGGCCTCCGCGGTGATTCTCGCGCGCGACGAGCGCGACGCGACGGCGCTGCCGCGCATTCTCTGCGAGGACCCCTACGTCTACTTTGCCCGCGCCGCGCAGCTGCTGAGCGCCGAGCCGCGGCCGGCTCCGGGCGTGCACCCGCAGGCGGTGATCGAGGCCGGCGCGATCGTTCCGGACTCCGCGACGGTGGGCGCGGGATGCCGAATCGGCCGGGAAGCGCGCCTGGGCGAGCGCGTCATCGTCGATTCCGGCTGCAGCGTCGGGGACAGGGTGGCGATCGGCGAGGAAAGCCGCCTCTATGCTTCGGTCACGATCTATCCGCGCTGCGTGATCGGCAAGCGCGCCGTGATCCACTCCGGCGCGGTGATCGGGGCCGACGGTTTCGGTATGGCGCCCGATGGAGACCGCTGGATCAAGATTCCGCAGACGGGGCGGGTCGTCATCGGCGACGACGTGGAGATCGGGGCCAACACCACCATCGACCGCGGCGCGCTCGACGATACCGTGATCGAGGACGGCGTGAAGCTCGACAACCAGATCCAGATCGGCCACAACGTGCGGGTCGGCGCGCATACCGCGATGGCCGGCTGCGTGGCCGTCGCGGGCAGCACGCGCATCGGCCGGCACTGCGCGATCGGCGGCGCGGCGCGCATCATCGGCCACCTGGAAATAGCCGACCGCGTCACCATCTCCGCCGCCGCCGTGGTGACGAAATCCATCACCCGGGCGGGCGTGTACACCGGCGTTCTCCCGTCCGCGCCGAGCCGCGAATGGGCGAGGACGGTGGCGCACCTGCGGGGCCTCGATCGGCTGGTCAAGCGCGTGCGCGAGCTGGAGAAGCGACTATCCGAACCGCGAAAGAAAAAGAGGTAAGCGATGGACATCCGCGAGATCCTGGAGCACCTGCCGCACCGCTATCCCATGCTTCTGGTGGACCGGGTGCTCGAATGCGAGCCGGGCAAGCGGCTCCTCGCGATCAAGAACGTCACCATCAACGAGCCTTTCTTTGCCGGCCATTTCCCGCACTATCCGGTCATGCCCGGGGTCATGGTCATCGAGGCGCTGGCTCAAGCCGCGGCCATATTGTCTTTCCGGACGCTCGGCACCAAGCCGGACGATCGGTCCGTCTACTACTTCGCGGGAATCGACGAGGCGCGCTTCAAGCGGCCGGTCGTCCCGGGCGACCAGCTGCTGCTCGAGGTGACGCTCGAGCGGGAGACCCGCGGCCTGTGGAAATTCTCCGCTCAGGCGCGCGTCGGCGACGCGCTCGCCGCCGAAGCGAAGATCCTGTGCACGCTGCGCTCGATATGATCCACCCGAGCGCGGTGATCCACTCCGGGGCGAAGCTCGCGCCGGGCGTGTCCGTGGGCCCGTATTCGATCGTCGGCGAGCACGTCGAGATCGGGGAGGGGACCTCGATCGGGCCGCACGTCGTGATCGAGGGGCGAACCCGCATCGGCGCGGGGAACCGCATCTTCGGGTTCAGCTCGCTCGGCGGCCCGCCCCAGGACAAGAAGTACGGCGGCGAGCCGACCGCGCTCGAGATCGGCGAGCGCAACACGATCCGCGAGTACTGCAGCTTCAACTGCGGCACCGCGCAGGACGCGGGCGTCACGCGGATCGGGAGCGACAACTGGATCATGGCTTACGTGCACATCGCCCACGACTGCCAGGTCGGCGACCATACGGTCTTCGCCAACGTCGCGACGCTTGCCGGCCATGTCCGCGTCGGCGATTACGCCGTTCTCGGCGGATTCACCGGAGCGCACCAGTTCGTCTCGATCGGCGCGCATTCGATCACCGGGGTCGCGACGGTGCTGCTGCAGGACCTGCCTCCGTACGTCATGGCGGCGGGCAACACCGCGAAGCCGTTCGGGATCAACAACGAGGGGTTGAAGCGGCGCGGCTTCAACGCCGAGAAAATCGCGGCGATCAAGAAGGCCTACAAGACCCTGTACCGCTCGGGGCTCGTCTTCAAGGAGGCGCGCAGGAAAATCGCCGCGCAGGCAAAAGCCTGTCCCGAGCTGCAGGTGCTGGTGGATTTCCTCGACGGCTCGCGCCGCGGAATCATCCGGTAGCCGCGGTGAGCGACGACCCCATCGTCGTGGGCATGGTGGCCGGCGAGGCCTCCGGCGATTTTCTCGGGGCGCATCTTATCGCCGCGCTGCGTAAACGGGTTCCCAATCTGCGTTTCGTGGGCATCGGCGGCCCGAAAATGCAGGCTCAAGGGTTCGATTCCTGGTTCAGCATGGAGAAGCTCGCGGTGCGCGGCTACGTCGAGGTGCTGCGGCATTTTCCGGAGATTTTCGGGATCCGGCGGAAGCTCGGGCGCAGGCTCGCGGCGGCGCGGCCGAGGCTGTTCATCGGCATCGACGCCCCGGATTTCAATCTGGCGCTCGAGCGCAGGCTGAAGCGGGCCGGCATCCCCGCGGTCCATTACGTGAGCCCGTCGCTGTGGGCCTGGCGCGGCGGGCGCATGCGCTCGATCGCCGCGTCGGTCAGCAAGATGCTGGTGCTGTTTCCGTTCGAGGAGCCGCTGTACCGCGCCGCGGGAGTGCCGGTCGCCTACGTGGGCCACCCGCTTGCGGACGCGGCGCCGGAGGAGGATGGATCGCAGGCCGCAAGGGAACAGCTGCGGCTGCCCGCCGCGCGCAAGGTCATCACGCTCTTGCCCGGCAGCCGGCAGTCCGAGGTACGCTACATGGCTTCCACCTTCGTGCGCACCGCCAAGCTGATCGCGGCGCGGCAGCCCGGGGTGCATTTTCTGGTGCCGCTCGCAAGCCGCGAGACCCGGGCGATTTTCGAAGAAGCGACGCGCGCGGCCGGTGCCGGGGATTTGCCGCTCACCGTCCTGTTCGGCCACGCGCGCGACGCGATCGCGGCCTGTGACGTCGCGCTCGTGGCGAGCGGGACCGCGACGCTGGAGGCGGCGCTCGCCCGCAAGCCGATGGTGATCACCTACAAGATGGCCGGACTCACCTATCGCATCATGACCGGGATGGGGCATCTGCCGTGGATCGGCCTGCCCAATATCATCGCCGGCGAATTTCTCGTGCCGGAGATCCTCCAGGGCGAGGCGACCCCGGAGAACCTCGCCCAGGCCACGCTCAACTCGCTCAACGATCCCGCCGTCGGCCGCCGGCTTCCGGAGCGCCTCGAGCAGATCCGGCAGCTTCTGCGCAGGGACACGGCGGCCCGCGCGACCGAAGCCGTCCTGCCGTGGCTGCAATCCGCCTGATCTGCGGCGTCGACGAGGCCGGCCGCGGGCCGCTCGCGGGACCTGTTTGCGCCGCGGCCGTGATATTCAGTCCAGGACGGCGGCGGCCCGCAGGCATCGCCGACTCCAAGGTCCTGAGCGTGTCGGAACGTGAGAGGCTCGCCGCGGTGATCAAGGGAGCGGCGCTCGCCTGGTCGGTCGCCTGGGCAAGCGTCGAGGAAATCGACCGGTTGAACATCCTGCGCGCGAGCCTCCTCGCCATGCGGCGCGCCGTGGAATCCTTGTCGATCCCACCCCATGAAGTTCTGCTCGACGGATCGCATTGCCCCGAACTTGCGTTCCCAGTCCGCGCGATCGTGGATGGCGACGCCAGGGTGAAGGTGATCGCCGCGGCGTCTATTCTCGCCAAGACCGAGCGCGACGCGGAAATGTGCCGGCTGCATCTGCGCTTCCCCCAATACGGCTTCGACGAGCACAAGGGATATCCGACGCGCGCGCACCTTCGGGCGCTGCGGCGGCACGGGGTGTGCGAGGTCTATCGGCGCAGTTTTCGCCCAGTGAGGCTGCTCCTGGAAAACGGCCGCTGATCGAGATCTGCGGGCTCGTCTCCTCAGCCGCGCGCGAGCGCTACTAATGCTAAGAGAACAGTAAAAGAGACTAAGAAAATAATAAATTTGACCTT
>DASPXL010000051.1:0-6162 GCA_035637375.1 Burkholderiales bacterium | reverse complement strand
AGCTTCTGGCTGGCGTGGAACGTGACCACGCGCCGCGCCGTAATGGGGATCTCCTCGCCGGTCTTGGGATTGCGGCCGGGACGCTGCGGCTTGTCGCGCAGCTGGAAGTTGCCGAACCCGGAAAGCTTTACGCTCTCCCCGTTCTCAAGCGCAAGGCGGATCTCCTCGAAGAAGGTCTCCACCATGTCCTTCGCCTCGCGCTTGTTCAGACCTACCTTCTCAAAAAGCATGTCTGCAAGCTCGGCTTTTGTAAGCGTCATTTTTGCTCCCTTTGGAGGGGGCAAAACCCCTCCAATTCACTACCTAAGCACGTAATTTCGCACCGAATTTTGCGGAGAGGCCCTCAGTCAGTTGCGCCATTGCGGCGTCCGCCTCCGCATCGGTCAACGTTCTTGCAGTATCTTGCATAACTACCCGAAATGCAAGGCTTTTTCTACCCCGGCCCAGATTCCCTCCCCGATAGACGTCAAATAGCCGAATATCCTGCACCAGGGGGGAGCGAATCCGATCCATTTCCTCCAAAAGAGCCCGGGCGGACACCCCCTCGTCGACCACCACCGCCCGGTCCCGGATCACCGGGGGAAATTTCGAGATTTCCCGGTAATGCGGCGTCGCCGCTATCGTGAGCGCCTCCGCCTCCAGCTCGAACAAGACAGCCGGTTGGGGCAGTTCGTATTTCTGCTGCCAGCGGGGGTGCAGCTCCCCGATCCAACCGATCACGGTCTCGTCGAGGCTGGCGCTCGCGGCGCGCCCCGGGTGCAACCCCGGGTGCGCGAGGGGCGTGAAGCGCGCACCGCGCGGCGCAAGGAGCGCTTCGATGTCCGCTTTCACGTCGTAGAAATCGACGCGCCGGGCGGGAGTTCCCCACTGCTCGGCCGCGGCCGGGCCGTAGGCGAGGCCCGCAAGGCGAAGCGGCTGGTAGTACCCCGGCAGCGCTTTTGCCGGGTCGCCGGGATCGTCGCGGCCGGAAGAGCGCAGAAAACAGCGGCCAGCCTCGAAAACCCGCACGCGTTCGAGCTTGCGGGCGAGGTTGAAGCGCAGGTTTGCGACAAGGCTTCCGATCATGCTCGAGCGCATCACCTCAAGCTGGGCGGCGATCGGGTTTTCCAGCGCGATCGGCTCGGCGTTGCCGCAGAAGTCGCGCTCCCACTGCGCGTCCACGAAGCTGAAGTTGACGACCTCGAAGTACTCGCGGTCCACCAGGATGCGCTTGAGCTCCGCCAGATTCCTGCGGCGCTCCGGGGCGCGAAGCATGGCAAGCTCCGCCTTGGGCGGCCGGGAAGGAATATTTTCGTAGCCGTGCAGCCGCGCGACTTCCTCGACAAGGTCTTCTTCGATCTCGAGGTCGAAGCGGTGCGAGGGCGGCGTGACGGTGAATTCTCCCGCCGCGCGCTTGTGCGGCAATTGCAGGCGGTGGAGCAGCTCCGCGATCTGCTCGTCGGTGAAATGAACGCCGATGATCTTGCCGGCGCGGCTCGCGCGGAGGCGAATGGGCCTGCGCTGCGGCAGCGCCGCGATGGCCTCGCTGATGGGCCCCGCCGCTCCTCCGCAGACGTCCAAGATGAGCTGCGTGGCGCGCTCCATCCCCTCGGCAGTACGCGCAAAATCGACGCCGCGCTCGAAGCGGAACGCCGCGTCGCTCGAAAGCGCAAGCCGCCGCGCGCGGCCCGCCACCGCGGAAGGGTTGAACCACGCCGCTTCGAGGAAAACGTCGACGGTCGCATCGGAAACCGCGCTTGCGTGTCCGCCCATGACGCCCCCGAGCGCGAGCGGCTTCCTTTCGTCGGCGATCAGGAGGATATCGGGGGTCAAACCGACCTCCTGCCCGTTCAGCAGTTGGAGCCTCTCGCCGTCGCGCGCGAGCCGCACGATTACGTCGCCGTCGATCGCGCGGTTGTCGAAAGCATGCAGCGGCTGCCCGAGCTCGAGCATGACGAAGTTGGTGATATCGACGATCGCGGAAATCGGGCGCAGTCCGCAGCGTTCCAGGCGCTGCATCATCCAGGCGGGCGTTCGCGCTTTGGCATTCACGCCCCGGATGATGCGGCCGCAGTAGCGCGGGCACGCCGCGGGGTCCTTCAGGCGGATGGTTCGCTTGCCGCTTTGCGTCACCTGCGCCGCTGGTACCGCAGATTCCTTAAGCGGCGCGCCGGTCAAAATCGAGACTTCGCGAGCGACACCGCGCAGGCTCAGACAGTCGCCGCGGTTGGGCGTGAGCTCGATCGTGATGAGCTGATCGTCGAGATCGAGCACTCGCCGGACGTCGGAACCCAGCGGCGCCTCGGTGGGCAGCTCGAGCAGTCCGGAATGATCCTGTGAAAGGCCCAGCTCCTTCGCCGAGCAGAGCATTCCGTTCGATTCGACGCCGCGCACTTTAGCCTGCTTGATTTCGACGCCGGGAAGCCGCGCGCCCACCAGCGCGACCGGCGCCTTCATGCCGGCGATCACATTGGGTGCGCCGCAGACGACCGCGAGCGGCGCGCCGCCGCCGACATCAACCTTGCACAGGGACAAGCGATCGGCGTTCGGGTGCCTCGCGACCTCGATCACGCGTCCGACCACGACCTTGTCGAAGGGCGGCGCGACAGGTTCGACCGATTCGACCTTCAGGCCGCCCATCGCGAGGACGTATGCAAGCTCCTGCGTCGAGAGCGGCGGGTCGACGAAGGAACGCAGCCAGCTTTCGGAAAATTTCATATGAACTGGGCGAGAAAGCGCAGGTCCCCGTCATAGAACAGGCGCAGGTCGTCGATGCCGTAGCGAAGCATCGTCATCCGGTCGGGCCCCACGCCGAAGGCGAAGCCCATGTACTTCTCGCTGTCGACTCCGCAGGCCTTGAGAACGTTCGGATGCACTTGGCCGCTTCCGGCGACCTCGAGCCATCCGGTCTGTCCGCAGACGCGGCAGCCCGCGCCGCCGCAGAACACGCAGCTCATGTCGACTTCGGCCGAGGGCTCGGTAAACGGGAAAAACGACGGACGAAAGCGCGTGCGCAGCTTCTCGTCCTCGAAGAATTTGCGCAGGAAATCGGTGAGCACGCCTTTCAGGTCGGCAAAGCTCACGTCCTCGTCGATCCACAGGCCCTCGACCTGATGGAACATCGGCGTGTGCGTGGCGTCCGAGTCGACGCGGTAGACGCGGCCCGGCGCGATGATCTTGATCGGCGGCCGGTGGGTCTGCATGTAGCGCACCTGGATGGGAGAAGTGTGTGTGCGCAGTAACAGGTTCTGCCCTGCGCCTTTCAGGTAAAACGTGTCGTGCATCGAGCGCGCCGGATGGTCCTGCGGCTGATTGAGCGCGGTGAAGTTGTGGAAATCGGTCTCGATCTCGGGACCATCGGCGACCTCGAAACCGATCGAGCGGAACAGCTGCTCGACGCGCTCCAGGGTGCGCACCGCAGGGTGCAATCCGCCGCGAGCGAGGCCGCGGCCGGGAAGCGTCACATCGAGCGCCTCTTCGGAGAGCTTCGCATCCAGCTCGGCGGCCGCGAGCGCTTCGCGACGCGCGACAAGCGCGGTCTCGATACGCTCTTTCGCGGCGTTGACGCGCGCACCCACCTCGCGCCGCGTCTCCGGCGCGAGCTTGGCGAGGCCCTTCATCGCGTCGGCGAGCGCGCCGGACTTGCCTAGGTAGCGCGCTTTTATTCTCTCGAGCTCAGCCGCGTCGTTCGTGCCGCCGAATTCGGCGATCGCTTTCGAGACGACTTTATCGAGATCGGTCATGCGGATTTTCCCCTCCTGTCTTTAGGAGGAGTGGCGCGCAGCGCCGGGGTGGTTTCGGCGGAGGAGAAAATACTTGCCTTGCCACCCCGCCCGCTTCGCGGGCACCCCCTCTCATCGAGGAGGGGATCAAAGGATCACGTGCCGAGCTTGGCCTTCGCCTGTTCGGCGATTTTTGCGAACGCCGCCTTGTCCGCCACCGCCAGATCGGCGAGCACCTTGCGGTCCACTTCGACCGCGGCCTTCTTCAGGCCGTTCATGAACGCGGAATAGGTCAATCCGTGCTCGCGAACGGCCGCGTTGATGCGGGCAATCCACAGCGCGCGAAACTGGCGCTTGCGCTGACGGCGGTCGCGGTAGGCGTACTGCTCCGCCTTCATCACCGCTTCCTTGGCGATGCGGAACACGTTGCCGCGCCGGCCGCGGAATCCCTTGGCTTGGGCGAAGACTTTCTTGTGCTTGGCGCGCGCAGTTACGCCGCGTTTTACTCGTGGCATGGCCGGTCTCCTTAAGCGTAGGGCAGCATGGCGCGAACATGCTGCTGGTCGGTGGCATGCACCGCCGCGGTGCCGCGCAGATGCCGCTTGTTCTTGGTGGTCTTTTTGGTGAGGATATGGCGCTTGAACGCCTGCGAGCGCTTGATCGTGCCGCCGGAGCGCATCTTGAAGCGCTTGGCGGCGCTACGCTTGGTCTTCAGCTTGGGCATTGCCTAACTCCTAGCTTCGATATGGCGACGGGCGGCTCCCGCGGAGCGCTTGCAAACCTCGGCACCACTTGTTTTGAATCGGTGATTGCGCCGCCTTACGGGGAGGCGGCCGGCTTCGATTCCTTCTTCGGTTCCTTCGCTTCCTTCTTTGCCGCCTTCTTGACTTCCTTCTTCCCCTTCTTCGGCGCCAGCACCATGATCAACTGCCGCCCCTCCATCTTGGGAAACTGCTCCACGACCGCGTGCGGCTCAAGATCCTGTTTGACCCGCTCGATCAGGCGAACGCCGAACTCCTGGTGCGCCATCTCGCGGCCGCGGTAGCGCAGCGTGACTTTCGCCTTGTCGCCTTCCTCGAGAAATTTGATCAGGTTGCGCAGCTTGATCTGGTAGTCGCCTTCGTCGGTTCCCGGGCGGAACTTCACTTCCTTGACATGGATCTGCTTCTGCTTGAGCTTCGCCTCGTGGGCCTTTTTCGCCTCGCGGTACTTGAACTTGCCGTAATCCATCAGCTTGCATACCGGCGGCTTGGCAAGGGGGGCGATCTCGACGAGGTCCACCTCGGCTTCTTCGGCCATCTTCATGGCCTGGGCGATCGGCACGATGCCGACCTGCTCGCCGTTGGCCCCTATCAGCCGCACCTCGGGTGCGTTGATCTCGATGTTGATGCGCTGCGTTCTGTCCGTGGCGATGTCTATCTCTCCAAAAAATTGAAAAATTAAGCCGTCCCGCCCTGCTGGGCCTCGCCGCGGAGGCGGGCGATGAATTCGGGCAGGGAAACCTGCCCGAGGTCTTCACCGCTGCGGGTGCGCACGGCCACCTTTTCGGCTGCCTTTTCCTTTTCGCCGACGATCAGCTGGTAAGGCAGCTTCTGTAAGCTATGTTCCCGAATTTTATAGGTTATTTTCTCGTTCCTCAAGTCCGCTTCGCAGCGCCAGCCGGCTTGCCTGAGGGCAGTCGCGACGCGCGCGGCGTAGTCGGCCTGCCCCTCCGATATGTTGAGCACCACCACTTGAACCGGCGCAAGCCACAGCGGCATCGCCCCGGCGTAATGCTCGATCAGGATGCCGATGAAGCGTTCCATGGAGCCGACGATGGCACGATGCAGCATGACCGGCACCTTGCGCGTGTTGTCCTCGGCAACGTATTCCGCACCGAGCAGTCCGGGCATCGAGAAGTCCACCTGCATGGTGCCGCACTGCCATGAGCGGCCGATGCTGTCTTTCAGGTGATATTCGATTTTGGGTCCGTAGAAGGCTCCCTCTCCCGGTAGCGCCTGATAGGCGAGCCCGATTGAGTCGAGTGCGGCTGCGAGCGAGCGCTCAGCTTTGTCCCATAGCTCATCCGCGCCGACGCGCTTTTGCGGCCGGGTGGCGAGCTTGTAGATGATTTCCTTGAACCCGAAGTCGGCATACGCTTTCTGCAATAAGCGGGTGAAGACGGTGACTTCCTGTTCGATGTGGTGCTCGGCGCAAAAGATATGGCCGTCGTCCTGGGTGAACGCGCGGATGCGCATGATGCCGTGCAGCGCTCCCGAGGGCTCGTTGCGCGTGCACACGCCGAACTCGCCGTAGCGCAGCGGCAGCTCGCGGTAGCTGCGCAGGCCCTTGTTGTAGATCAGCACGTGGCCGGGGCAGTTCATCGGCTTGATCGCGTAGTCGCGCTTCTCCGACTCGGTCGTGAACATCAGCTCCTTGTAGTTTTCCCAGTGTCCCGATTTCTCCCACAGGCTGCGATCCA
>DASPXL010000050.1:0-8389 GCA_035637375.1 Burkholderiales bacterium | reverse complement strand
AGCCGGGAAGTTCAGGCCGACCGACGTCAAAGTCGTGACCGAGGCCGGCGTCGTGCATCTGCTCGGCCTGGTCACCCGCGAGGAAGCGGACGCCGCGACCGAGGTCGCGCGCGGCACGACAGGGGTGCTGAAAGTCGTGCGCGTGTTCGAGTACGTCGTCCCGCCCAGAACCGAATAGGAAAGACGCGGAGGCGCTTCCAAAACCTAATAAGTATCGAAAAGGGGGGCACGCCCCTTATATCCCTATCCCCCAAATCGGAGGCTGCAGAAAAACGTTTCCCTCTCGGGAAGCGTTATTCAACAGCCCTATTAACTAACGTGCGGGCGCGGCGAGCATCCGTTCGATTTCGCCGACGAGCCTGCGGTCGCCGGGCTCCACCGCGCTGCCGAAGGACAGCACCTTTTCGCCCGAGCGGTCGATCAGGTACTTGTGGAAGTTCCATTGAGGCCGCTCGCCGGTTTTTGCGGCAAGCGTCTTGTAGAACGGGTTCGCGTTGCCCTCCAGCACGCCGGATTTCGCGAACATCGGGAAACTCACGCCGTAGTTCACCTCGCAAAATTTGGCGATGTCGCGGTTGCTCCCGGGCTCCTGGCCGCCGAAATCGTTCGCCGGGAATCCCAGCACCACCAGCCCCTTTCCGCGGTAGCGGCGATACAAGGCCTCCAGCCCTTCGTACTGGGGGGTGTATCCGCATTGGCTCGCGGTATTCACCACCAGCAGCACCTTGCCTTCGAACTGGCACAGCGGCGTTTCCTGATCCGTCAGGCTCGGAAAGGTGTGGGCTATCAGCGGCGGGCACGCGGCAAACGCAGGCGCGGAGGCCAGGGCGGCGAGCAGCAGGAATGAGCGCATGTCGTCGGGTAAGATACCACGATGAGCGCCGCTTTCGAACAGAAAATCTGCCCGCCGCAGCAGCTTGCGGCGCGGCTCGCTTCCTGCGGGCGCCCACTCGTGTTCACCAACGGCGTGTTCGACATCCTGCATCGCGGTCACGTCACCTATCTCGCCGAGGCCCGCGCCCTGGGGTCGACGCTTCTGGTCGCGATCAACGGCGATGCCTCGGCGAAGCGTCTCGGCAAGGGCGAGGAGCGCCCCTTCAATGCGCTCGCCGACCGCATCGCGGTGGTCGCGGCGCTCGAATCGGTCCATCTCGTCACCTGGTTCGACGAGGACACGCCGCTCGCGCTGATCCTCGCCTGCCGGCCCGAGGTGCTCGCCAAGGGCGGCGACTGGAAGCCCGAGGCGATCGTCGGCGCGGCCGAGGTCCGCGGCTGGGGCGGAAGCGTGCATTCGATCCCCTTCAGGCACCAGCGCTCGACGACCGCGCTGCTCAAGAAGATCCGCGAACCTTGATTCCGGTTCATTTTCCCGCGCGCTTCTCCTCCGGCGGGCAATCCTTCAGCTCGCTTCCCGGGAGGCGCTGCCGCAGCTCGTTCAACCTGGAGGCGAGCGCTTCGGGGACTTCGCGCACGGTGAAGTAGACCTTCTGCACCGGCGTTTCCCTGGGAGCGACCCGGGCCGTGCGCACGCCCTTCGTGCGCAGCTCGGCGAGCCGCGCCTGCGCGGCCTCCTCGGTCTTGAATATGCCCAGCGAAATGGCGAACCGGAGCTTGGGATCCTCCTGCAGGACGAAGAAATCCTCCACGCCGAGCTTTTTCAGCTCGGCGGATTTCCGGTTGGCCGCTTGACGGCTGCCCTGAGGCGGCATAAACACCCAGTAGCTCGCGATTTCCTCCGCGCGGCGCTGGGAGAGCTTAGCTCCGAGCGCGAGCGGCTCCAGAAGCTGTTGCACGCGCGCAACCTCGCCCAGATTGAACGCCCCGAGCTCCAGGCACGCGGCGACGGCGACCTTGGGCTGTGGAGGCGGAGGGGGCGGCGGCTTGGGGCGCGCGGCAACCTGCTTGGCGCGCTCGGCCGCGAGCGCCGAAAGCTGCTCGGGGCCGAGCAGCGTGATCGCCTGCGGGTTGAGCTGCTGCTCCATCAGCTGCGCCTCGGTGGATCCACGACCCCCGAAATAGCTCCACGCGAGGAAGCCCAGGTTGGCGGCGAGCAGCAGGAAAAATACGGTTCTCACAAGTCCCGGGGATTCATTTCAGCGCCTCCTCGGCGATTCGCACCAACCCTTCCAGCACCAGATTATCCACGAGCCGCGCGGGAATGCTGAGGTGCCGCGCGATCCGGCCCGCCGCTCCTCCCGCGAGCAGGCACGCCGCGCCGGGCTCCATCGCCGCGAACATCCGCTCGATCGCTCCGGCCTGAGCGAGCAGGCATCCGGTTTCGATGGCGTCCGCCGTGTTCCGGGGTTGGATCGAGAAACGCCCTCTTGTGAGCGGGAGTCCCGCGGTGTGGTGCGCAAGCGACCGTTTCATGAGATCCAGTCCCGGAAGAATCGCGCCGCCCGCGAACGTGCCGTCGCCCTTGAGGACATCCGCGGTGGTCGCGGTGCCGGCGGTGACCACCAGGCACGGTCCGCGCAGAATCGACCAGGCCCCGATCAACGCCGCCCAGCGGTCGGCGCCGAGCTGCGCCGGCTTTCCGTAGCCGTTGGTCACGCCGCACTGGCGCCGCTTCGCTTCCACCCAGGTGGGGATGAGCGATCGGCGGGCAAAAAAAGACTCGAGCCACTTGCGCGCGGACCGGCCCGCGACGTTGGCGACGATGACCTTGTCCGCCGCCGCGATTCTCTTCCAGCTCTTCGCGAGGCCGGCGAGCTCGGCGACGGGCACCGCGCCGCTGCGGTGCCAGCGGCCGTTCGCGTGCAGCCCCCATTTCAGCCGCGAATTGCCGCAGTCGATGGCGAGGATCATAGAGCCTTGAGCGACAGCTCGCCGCTGTGAAAACGCTCGATCCCTTTCGCCGAGGACAGCATCAGCGCTCCGTCCTCCGCCACCCCGACGATCCTGCCTTCCGCCACGCGCCGCTCGGCTTGCGACAAGGCGACTCGCCGGCCCTGCCAGGCATGGCGTCGCAGCCATTCCTCCTGAAACGGCGCAAAGCCCTCGCGCGAGAATTGCGCGAGGACCGCGGCGACCGATTCGAGCAGCGCGACAAGCAGCGCGGTCCGCGACGGCATTGCATCGCTGTGGCTTGCGATGTCGGTCGCCGGGCGGCCGATCCGCCCGCGCATCCGGGCATCGAGGCGCACGTTGAGGCCGACCCCGACGACCGCCGCGCTCGGGCCCGAGACATTACCCGAAACCTCGATCAATATTCCGCCGAGCTTGCGTTCCCCGCAATACAGATCGTTGGGCCATTTGACTCTCACGCCGCGGGTGCCCAGCTGTTCGAGCGAGCGCGCAGCGCCCACCGCCACGGCGAGGCTCAGGCCCGCGAGCGCTCCTGCGCCCCGGGGAAAACGCCACAGGACGGAGAACGCGAGACTTGCCCCCACAGCGCACACCCAGGAATTTCCGCGCCGGCCGCGTCCCGCGCTCTGGTGCTCGCAAGCGAGCGCCGCGCCGTGCGGCGCGCCCGCCGCGGCACGCTCGGCGAGAACGGAGTTCGTCGACGGGCATTCGTCGAGCACCTCGACGCAAAGCTCCGGGGAAATTCTTCCCAGCTGCGCCGCGAGGACATCCGGCTCGAGCAGGTCAAGACGTTCGGCGAGCCGGTAACCGCTTCCGCGCACCTCGATTACGCGCACTCCGAGCGCTTCGATCCGCCCGACGAGCATCCGGACGCCGGTGCGGGAGGAGCCCAGAGCGCGGCCCAGCCGCTCGCCGGAGTGGAACCTTCCGTCGGCGAGAATTCGAAGCAGCGAAAAGTGGGGCGCATCCATGCGCGAATAACGGGAGAAAAACCGGGAGAATACTAGCACCGCGGAACCGTATTCGCCGGGCCGGTCCGCTGCAGAGCCGCCTCGAGCGCACTGCATCCCTCACGGCAAAGAAAACGTGAGAAAAGTCACGAAGCACGCGGGAAATTCACTCTCCGGTTCTTGTCTCGCGGCTTGTTTCCCCGAGGACCTTGATGATATGATGCCGTCATTCCCGAATCGCATGGCGTCCGCCGACGCGAACATCGCGTCGGCTGGACGTCTACAGGTTGCCCGCCGGCCCAGCAAACGGCGGCAGACGGGGGAAACCCTCCCTTCCCCCGTCTTTTTTTTTGCCCGCGCGGCGACACCTCCGCAGCTCGCAAGCCGCTTCCCCTATCTATAATAAGTTCCGTTCGCGGATTCTCGGAGCCGACGCATGCAGCGACCCTGGCCTTATCCACGAGTGGTGGGACACCGCGGCGGCGGCGCGCTCGCGCCGGAGAACACCCTGGCGGGCATTCGCAAGGCCGCCGCGATGGGTTTCGGCGGCGTCGAGTTCGACGTGATGCTTTCGGCCGACAAGGTCCCGCTGCTGATCCACGACGAGACGCTCGAGCGCACCACCGACGGGCGCGGCGCCGTGTCCGCCGCGCCCTACGCGAAGCTCGCGGGCCTGGATGCCGGCGCCTGGTTCGGCCCCGAATTCCGCGGCGAGCGCGTGCCCACGCTCAAGCTGGCCGGGAAGCTGTGCGTCGAGCTCGGCCTGTGGGCCAACGTCGAGATCAAGCCGGCTCAAGGATTCGAGCGTGAAACGGGCGCCGCCGCCGCGAAGCTCGCGCTGGAGCTGTGGCGCGGTGCCTCGCCCGCGCCGCTGCTCTCGTCCTTCCGACGCGTCGCTCTCGAGGCGGCGCGCGCGGCCGCGCCGGAGCTCGATCGCGGATTTCTCACCGACCGGATCGAGCCGGATTGGCGCGATGCCGCGCAGGCGCTCGGGTGCGTCTCCGTGCACTGCAACTGCAAATACCTGACAGCCGCGCAAGCGAAGGAGATTCGCGGCGCGGGCTACAGGCTTCTCTGCTATACGGTGAACGACCCGGAGATCGCCCGGCGTCTGTTTTCCTGGGGCGTGGATGCGATATACACGGACCGCCTCGACCTTATCCCGCCCGATTTCTCCTGAAGCGGCAAGCTCAGGGCGAGGACTTGGGGGGCTCCTGGTCGATCTGCATGGCCACCAGGAACCGCGAAACCAGGTTGTAGCCCGCGACGGTGGCGGTGAGCTCGACCAGCTCCCGGTCGTCGAAATGCCGCCGCGCCTGCGCGAACACGGAATCCGGCACCCGGATCTCCCGGGTGACGCAGTCCGTGTAGGAGAGGACCGCGCGCTCGCGATCGTCGAAGCTCTTCGATCCCTGCCATTCGGGCAGCGCATCGATCTGTCCCTGGGTCACGCCGTCCTTCAGCGCAAACGGGACGTGCGCGCGGTATTCGTAGTCGGCCCCGTTCAGGAGCGCCACGCGCAGGATGGCGAGCTCGCGGCAGCGCCCGGCGAGTTTCGCTTTTTGCCGGACTGCGGTGAAAAGCTTGAGCCAGCCCTCGGCCACGGCCGGGCTGTTCAGCAATGCGCGATAGAGATTCGCGAGCCTCCCTCCGCGCTCGGCCTTGATGGCTGCGATCAGGCCGGCCAATTCGGGATGCTTTCCTTCTTCGATCAGAGAAACCCTGGCCACTTTCCCTCCCTCGATTCACGTTATTAGAAAGGCAATCGTGCGTCCGGCTTGACGGCGAGCAGCACGCGCCGGAATTCGGACTTGATGCGCTCCAGGCCCGCCTCGTCGTCGGCCTCGAAGCGCAGGACGATGACCGGCGTGGTGTTGGACGCGCGCGCGAGCCCGAAGCCGTCCGCGTACTCGACCCGCAGCCCGTCGAGCCTGATCAGCTCGGTCGCGCCCGGGAAAGAAGCGCTCTTCTGCAGAGCCTCGATCAGGCGGTGCGCCTCGCCTTCGGCGAGCTCCAGGTGCAATTCGGGCGTGGCGAGCGAATCCGGAAGCGCGTCGAGCGTCGCGGTGGCGTCGGCCGTCTTGCTCAGGATCTCGAGCAGCCGCGCTCCCGCGTACTGGGCATCGTCGAACCCGTACCAGCGCTCGACGAAGAACACGTGGCCGCTCATCTCGCCGGCGAGCGCCGCGCCGCGCTCGCGCATCCTCGCCTTGATGAGCGAGTGGCCGGTCTTCCACAGGCTCGGCACGCCGCCGTGCTCGCGGATCCAGGGCGCGAGCTTGCGCGTGCTTTTCACGTCGTAGATGATCTCGGCGCCCGGCCGGCGCGAGAGCACGTCCTTCGCGAAAAGCATCAATTGCCTGTCCGGATAGATGATGCGCCCTTCGGCGGTCACCACGCCGAGGCGGTCCCCGTCGCCGTCGAACGCGAAGCCGATCTCCGCGCGTTCCTTCCTCACCAGGGCGATCAGGTCCTTCAGGTTCTCCGGATGCGAGGGATCGGGATGATGATTGGGAAAGCTGCCGTCGACCTCGCAGTAGAGCTCCAGCACCTCGCAGCCCAGGCGCCGGTAGAGCTCGCCCGCCGTGCCGCCGGCGACGCCGTTGCCGCAGTCGATCGCGATTTTCATGGGACGCGCGAGGCGCACATCCGAGGCGATGCGCTCGAGGTAGGCCTCGCGGATCTCGGCGCGGCGGTGCCGCCCGGAGCCGCGGGCGAGCTCGCCCGATTCGATCCGCCGGCGCAGCCGCTGCACGTCCTCGCCCGCGAGCGTCGTGCCGGCGAGCACCATCTTGAGGCCGTTGTACTCGGGCGGATTGTGGCTGCCGGTGACCGACACGGCGCTGCCGCAGCCCAATTCGTGCGCGGCGAAATAGGCGACCGGAGTCGCAAACATCCCGATCTCGGCGACGTCCACGCCGCTTGCGCGGATTCCCGCCATCAGCGCGCGGGCGAGCTCCGGGCCCGAGAGCCGCCCGTCGCGGCCGACGGCGATTTCCGGCCGGCCTCGCGCGCCGTCGCGCGCGAGCAGCTCGCTGCCGAGTGCTTGCCCGATCAGCCTTACCCCCTCGCGGGTCAGCGTTTTTCCGACGATGCCCCGGATGTCGTAGGCCTTGAAGATTTCCGGCGGGGGAAAATTCATTGCGGAACGGCGTTTCGAGCCGTCATTATCCCATTGGCGCGAGCCGGCGACCCCGCTTCGCGTCGGGCCGCCGCCCCGTCGAAGAAATCCGTCACCCGCCCCGGCAGCCAATCCAGCTTGCCGGGAAACGGGCCTGTGACGAACGCGGCGTGCCCGCCTTCCTCGGGAAACTCGCACTTCACAAACCGGGACACTTCTTCCGCGCGCGGAAGCGCCGCCGCCGGCAGAAACGGGTCATTGCGAGCGTTCAGGAGCAGCGTCGGCACCTCGATCCGCCCCAGAACGGGCTTCGCGCTCGCCCGCGTCCAGTAATCGTCGGTGTCGTGGAATCCGTGCAAAGGCGCCGTAACGACGTCGTCGAACTCGCGCAGCGTGCGCGCGCGCCGCATCGCCTCGCCGTCGAACAGGCCGGGGAAGCGCTCGAGCTTCTGCTCGCCCTTTTTCTTCATCGTCCGGAGAAACGCGCGGGTGTAGACGAGGTTGAATCCACGGCCGAGCGCATCGCCCGCCGCCATGAGATCGACGGGGGCCGAAACGGCCGCAGCGGCGGCGAGGACGCTCTTCGCTTCCCGGTCCTCGCCCAGCCACTTGAGAAGCGCGTTGCCGCCGAGCGACACGCCCACTGCGAAAAGCGGCGCGGCGTGCGCCTCGGCGCGCAGGCGCCGCAGGATCCAGCCTATCTCGTCCGCGTCGCCGGAGTGGTACGCCCGCGGCAGTCGGTTCGGCTCACCCGAGCAGCCGCGAAAGTGCGCTACCGCGCCGCGCCACCCGCGCCTCGCGAGCTCGCGCGCGAGAGCGCCGGCGTAGTGGCTGCCCGAGCCGCCTTCCAGCCCGTGAAACAGCGCGACGAGAGGAGCGCCGGGTTTGCCCGGTGAGCGATCGACATCGATGAAATCGCCGTCGGGCGTGTCCCAGCGTTCTCTCTCCCAATCCGTCCTTCGATGCCCAAGCAGAGGCGCGTAGAGGGTTTGAAGATGCCCGCCGGGCAGCCACCGGGGAGGGTGGTAAGCAGAGCTCCCGGGATCGGTCAATGCAGGATTTTCGGCGATTCGACGCTCGCCCGCGTCGCTTGCGGCGCGGGCGAGCCGTGATGCAGGATCATGCGCCAGCCGTTGCCGGCGCGAAGGTAGACGTTGGTGGCGGCGATCGGCGCGCGCGGCCGCGCCTCGCCCTGCACCAGGATGTTCTCGTGCACGCTGTGGACCGCGAGCATCATTCCCGAGAGGACGACCTGGTTGGAAACGTGCACCTTGAGCCGCTGGCCCGAGCCCAGGATCTGCGCCCAGCTGCTGCGCACTTGATCGTAGCCCGCAAGGCGCGGCCCGCCCGGGTGCACGCAGACGATATCCTCGTCTTCGGCCCATACCTCCATCATCGCTTCGAGATCGCCCGCTTCGAGAGCCTCGTAGAACGCGGCCTCCGCGTCCTGCGGCGTCGGAAAAGTGCTCTTCTTCACGGCGTGCGGCTCCGGAGCCGCGTAGCGTAGCCG
>DASPXL010000049.1:0-5753 GCA_035637375.1 Burkholderiales bacterium | reverse complement strand
CCTCGCCGATCATGCCGAGGCCGAAGGGTCCGATCAGCATGCCCGCGCCTAGATAGCCGAGCACGGCGCCCAGCTTCAGGCGCTGAAACAGCGGCACGAGCAGCACCGCGGTGAGGAGAAAGACGGCTGCCTGTTCGAGCAAATGCATGACGAATATCCCGGAAGGAAAGGGACTCGCCGCATTATGCGCGAGCGGCGCGGCGCGCGAGAACGGAGCTAGCTTGCGGGCATTCCTGCGACTGCGGTGAGCATGCCGAGCGACCCCATCTCGTAGCCGTCCACCGCAAAGGACATCTGCTCGCCCTCTCTCTGCAGCGCGGCAATGTATAGCAGCGGCAGGTAGTGCTCGGGCGTCGGCACCGACAGGCGCGCGTCCTCGCCGAGCCGTTCGAACTCGATGAGCGCCTGATGGTCGCGGGAAGCGAGCGCCTCGCGCACCTTCTCGTTAAAGCGCACCGCCCAGTCGAAAGCCGGGCCGCCTCCCCGCTTCATGACGCCCAGGTTGTGGACGACATTGCCGCTGCCCACCACCAGCACGCCTTCATCGCGCAGCGGCGCCAGCCTCTTGCCGGTCTCGTAATGGATTTGCGGCGGCCGCGTGCCGTCGATGCTCAACTGGACGACAGGAATGTCCGCGTCTGGGTACGCGTGCTTCAGCACCGACCAGGTGCCATGGTCCAGCCCCCATGATTCGTCCATTTGCACTTCCACCGGCGTAAGCATCTCGCGCACGCGTTCGGCGAGCCGCGGGTCGCCCGGCGCCGGATACTCGACGTCGAACAATTCCTGCGGGAAGCCGTAGAAGTCATGGATCGTCTTCGGCTTTTCCATCGCGGTCACCGCGGTGCCGCGCGTGTACCAGTGCGCCGAGACGCACAGGATCGCCTTGGGAGCTGGAATGGACTCGCCCAGCTTTCGCCAAATCTCGGTGTACTTGTTGCGCTCGAGCGTGTTCATCGGGCTGCCGTGCCCGAAGAACACGACCGGCATCCTTGAACCGTTGCGGCGCGTCGCGGTGGCGCTCATACGAGATCGAACAACAGCACCTCGGCCCCTTCGCCTTTTTCGAGCACGATCTCCGGGGCGTCAACGGCCTTGAGCGCGTCGCCTGCATCGAGCGGGTTGCCGTTCACCGTGACCTTGCCGCGCGCCACCTGCACGTAAGCACGCCGTCCGGGCGCGAGCTTGCGGCTTGCGCGTTCCGCGCCGTCGAGGAGCGCCGCGTGGACGTATGCATCCTGGTGGATCTTGACCGAGCCCTCACGACCGTCGGGCGAGGCGACCAGCCGCAGCCTGCCCCGCTTCGATGCGGCGTCAAAATGCTTCTGCTCGTAGCTCGGCGGAATGCCCGCGATGTTCGGCTCGATCCAGATCTGCAGGAAGTGCGTCACGCCGTCCTGGGCGTGGTTGAACTCGCTGTGCATCACGCCTTTGCCCGCGCTCATCCTCTGGACGTCCCCCGGCACGATGGCCGAGCCGTTGCCCATGCTGTCCTTGTGCGCGAGCGCCCCTTCGAGCACGTAGCTGATGATCTCCATGTCGCGGTGGCCGTGGGTGCCGAAGCCCGTGCCGGGCTGGATGCGGTCCTCGTTGATCACCCGAAGGTGGCCGAAGCCCATGTGCTCGGGATCGTGGTAATCGGCGAAGGAAAAGCTGTGATACGAGCGCAGCCAGCCGTGATCGGCGTAACCGCGGTCTTCGCCTTTTCGGATTTCAATCATGGGGCGTCATATTGGGACGCACGGCCAGTTCATCAAGCGCTGATGATCTTCAGGTTGAACGCGCGCTCGATGAGCCAGATTCCGGCGACGGCGGTGATGGCAAGCGACCCGCCGATAAAGACCAGGCGCCGGTAGAACCAGCTCGCGCGCAGCCAGTACGCGACCGGCAGGAACGCGCTCACGATCGCGAGCTGCCCGACCTCCACGCCGAGGTTGAAGCCGACCAGCGCGATGAGCAGGGCGCCCTGCGGCAGGCCGAGGTCCTTCAGGACGCTCGCGAAGCCGAATCCGTGGATAAGGCCGAACGCGAACGCCACCATCCACCGCCGTCCGTGCACGAGCGGAAAAACGTTGTTGAGCGCTGCGAGCACGACCGAGGTCGCGATGCCCGACTCGACCAGCCGGGAAGGCAGCGAGACCACGCCGAGCGCAGCAAGGCTCAGCGTGATCGAGTGCGCCACCGTGAACGAGGTGACGATCTTGAACACATCCCAGAAGGCCGGCGGGAAACGGCCGATCGCCTCCCACCGGCCGCCCGCGAGCGCGAGCACCGCGGGCAGAAGCAGCGACAGCAGGAACAGGATGTGGTCGAAGCCGATCCAGATATGCCACACGCCTTCGCGGCCGTAGTCGAGGAACTGGGTCAGCGCCGAAATCCTCGCGAGCTCGAAGCTTTGAGTCGGGCGCTCGGGTCCGAAGATCGCGGTGCGCGTGCCGGCGCCGTGCTCCAGGCGCAGGAGCCCCTTGTGCTGCGGATCGAGGTCGGCGAACAGGCTGTAGCCGATTTCGAGCGTCGTCACCTCGCCCGGGCAGGTCGCGGCGAAGCGCATCACCGAATAGGCCCCGTCGCTGTGGTCTTCGACGAGAAACCCCGTCGCGCGCGCCGGGCAGTCGGCGCCGCCCGAGCGCAACTTCAATCGCGCCAGCGCGTACGCGGCGATGTCCGGGTGGTGCGCCTTCACCTCGCCCCAGGTGATGTCGCCGTCGCCGCTCGAGTCCAGGCCGATCGCGAAATCGAGGTCGCGCAGCGCGATGTCCCACTGGCCGTCGACGCTCGCGCCCTCGACGCGGATCGCGAGGTAGCTGTCGCTCGGCTTGTGCGCGAGCGCGTAGGAGGCCGCGAGCGCAAGCGCTATCGCGAAGAGCGCCCTCATCGCTTGAGCGCCTTCAGCTTCTCCGCAGTCCTGCGAAGACCGGGGTCTTCGTGTCCTGACCGTTCCAGCCACTCGAGCGCGTCCTTGCCGGCGGCGGGCTCGCTCATCGCCAGGGCGGCTTCCAGCAGCATGCGCGCGTCGCGGGGCTCGCGCTGCAGTTTCCAGTTCTCCCGCGCAAGCGCGAGCGCCTTTTCCTTCCGCCCCAGCAGGTAGAGATTGAAGCGCGCTTCCTCCTGCTGGTGCAGCTTGTCGCCGCGCAGCGCCGCGGCGTCGAAGCGCGATCTCAGCGCTTCGATATGCTCCTTCGCCGCCGGCGCGTCGAGCGCCTTTTCGGCCAGCGCAAGGCGCAGGAGCAGAATGTCCGAGCGCACCCAGTCGCGCAGCAGGGCGATGACTTCGGCGGGCCGGCCCTGGTCGAGCAGGAAGTCGGCGTACGCCGCGAGCAGGAACTGGTCGCGCACGTTCAGGGCGAGCGCGGCGCGGAAGTGCTCTTCGGCCTGCCTCACGTCGCCCTGCCGCAGCGACATTTCGGCAAGCCGCGTCAGCACCCACAGCCGCATTTCCAGCGAGATGTCGCCGCTCCGCCCGAGCGCGGCGGAGAGCGCGCGATGCGCGGCGGCCGCCTTGCCCGTGGTGCCGTCCAAGAAGGCCATGCAACTTACCGCGTCCAGCTCGCTCTCGATCGGCTTGAGCGCTTCGCAATCGGCGCGCGCCGCGGCGTAATCGGCCTGCACCATGTGGATCGCGGCCCGCCAGGACCAGGCCAGGGCGTTTTCCGGATCTTCGCGCGCAGCGGCCTCAAGATCCTGCATCGCGGCGGAAAAGTCGTGGATGGACTGCTTGAGAATGGCGCGCATTACGCGCGCCTCGAGGGGCGGGTCGCGCAGCTCCCACCAGGGCCTGAGCCCCGCTTGCGCGTAGCCGATGTAGCGCGGGTCGCCTTCCGCACCGGCGAGCTCGTAATAGCGCTCGGCGAGCCTGAGCGCCGTCCCGAGGTTCTGCGGGTCACGGGCAAGCTCGGCGCGCAGCTGCCGCAGCTCGCGCGCGACCGGATCGCCGGGCCTCACCGGCAGGCGCTCGAGCACCGTCGCATCGTCCTTGGGCAGATAAGGCGCGGCCTGCACGGCGGCGGCGAGCGAGGCGAGCGCGAGAACGCGGGCGATCTCAGTGGAGGTGCCGATGATGGATGTCCGGGTAATGCGGGTGGCTGTGGCTCTGCGGCTCATGCTCGTGCGGATGCGCGTGCGGCTCCTTGCCGTCCCAGTCGAAGGCGTGCCCGTGCCGGTGATGCTCGTCGTGCGAGTGGGCGTGGTCGTGCGTCAACGCCTCGTGCCTGTGCGGGTGATGATGATGCTCGGTGAGATGGAGGATCACGCCCGCGGCCATCAGGACCGCTGCGATCCAGAAAAGCGTGTCCGGAGCTTCGCCAAGCAAGCCGAACGACAAGGCGGCGCCGATAAAGGGCGCGGTGGAGAAATACGCGCCGGTTCGCGCGGTGCCCAAATGCCGCAGCCCCATCACGAACAGCACCAGGCTCACGCCGTACCCGAGCAATCCCACGAGGGCCGCCGCGGCTGCGAGCCCCGGTGCCGGCAGCGAGGTCCCGAGCGCCGCCGAAACTCCGAGGCTGATGGTCCCGGCGACCAGACCCTTGAACGATGCGATCTTCACCGCGTCGCCGGCGGATATCCTGCGGGTGAGATTGTTGTCGAGCGCCCAGCAGAAGCAGGCGAGCGCCACGGCGAGCGCCGGCCAGGAAAGCGCGGGCTCGCCCGGCTGCCAGCCGAGGACAAGGCCCCCGCAGACAATCAGGAACATCCCCAGCATGACACGGCGGTCGAAATTCTCGCGGAACGCGAACCAGGCGAGCAGCGCGGTGAACACGCCCTCCAGGTTCAGGAGCAGGGAGGCGGCCGAAGCGGAACTCGCGGCAAGCCCGTACATCAGGAGCACCGGCCCCAGCACGCCGCCCGAGATGACGGCGCCCGCGAGCCACTTGTAATCGCCCGGCGCGAAGCGGGCTCGCCCCGCGCCGGGCGCGATCAGGCCGCGCAATCCGAGCCACAGGCCGAGCCCCAGTCCCGACCCGAGGTAAAGCAGTCCTGCCAGCAGGACCGGCTGGATTTCCCCCAGAAGGAGCTTGGCGACCGGCGTGCTCGCCCCGAACAGCGCCGCGCCGGCCAGAGCGCAATAGATGCCGGCGTTCATGCAAACGCCCGAACGGCTATAAAGGAAACTTTCGCGTTTTCAGCCATTTCTGCTAGGATACGCGGCGGTTAACCGGTTTCCGGTGACCGGATCATCCCAATAACGCCCAGCAGAGGAGATATCGAATGAAGAAGCTCGTGTCGCTGTTCGTGGCCGCCGTCTTCGCCGTTTCCAGCGGCGCGGCCCTCGCCCAAGCCCCCGCCGGCGCCAAGCCGATGGAAAAGAAGGATGAAATGAAGAAGGACACAAAGAAGGGCGATAAGAAGGCCGCGAAGAAGAAAGCTGCGAAGAAGGACGAAATGAAGAAGTAAGCCCTTTTGATTCATACGAAGAGGCAGGGAAACTTCCCTGCCTTTTTTGTTTTCCCCCGACCGAAGCGGGCCTGTCGCGCTAGGCCTGCTTTTGCGCCCCGGCCTCGCGTTCCGCGATCTCCTTGCGCACGGTCGCCATGTCGAGCGCCTTGCCCTGGGTGATGACCTGCTCGAGCGCGGAGCTAGGAAGGGCGCCCGCCTGGGAAAAAAGGATCACCTTCTCGCGGAAGAGCATCAGCGTCGGAATCGAACGGATATTGAAGGCCGCGGCGAGCTCCTGCTGCTCCTCCGTGTTCACTTTGGCGAATACGATGTCGCCGTGTTTTTCCGAAGCCGCCTCGAACACCGGTGCGAAACCC
>DASPXL010000048.1:0-5248 GCA_035637375.1 Burkholderiales bacterium | reverse complement strand
AGCTTCAGCACCGCCGCCGTGATCACCCCCAGCGTCCCTTCGGCCCCGATGAAAAGCTGCTTGAGGTCGTAGCCGGTGTTGTCCTTGCGCAGGCCGCGCAGGCCATCCCAGATCTCGCCTGAAGGCAGCACGACCTCGAGCCCCAGGACGAGCTCGCGGGCGTTGCCGTAGCGCAGCACCGCGGTGCCGCCGGCGTTGGTGGAAAGATTTCCGCCGATCTCGCAGCTCCCCTCTGCCGCGAGGCTCAGGGGAAAAAGGCGCCCGGCTTCTTCGGCGGCCTTTTGCAGGCCGGCCAAAACGCAACCAGCTTCGGCAGTCATGGTGTTGTTACCTGCGTCGATCGCACGGATACGGCTCATGCGCGAAAGACTGAGGACGATCTGGGACCCGCTCGCATCCGGCGTCGCCGCGCCGCAAAGACCGGTATTTCCCCCCTGGGGAACGATCGCGGTGCGGGCCTCCGAGCAGGCGCGAACGACCCGCGCCGCTTCGGCGGTGGAGGCGGGCCGAACGACCGCGAGCGGCTTGCCGACGTAGCGCTTGCGCCAATCGGTCGCGTACGGAGCGAATTCCTGCGGTGATGTAATGAGACCCGCCGGTCCGACGACGATCCGGATCTCGTCGAGGAGCGATCTCATTTTCGCTCTTGCGGCGCGAGCGCGAAGGGACCCGTTTTTAGTCGACGGACTTGAGAGCGCCGCGCATCTGCGCGATCGTCTCCCGGTAGTCCTTCGAGCCGAAGATCGCCGAGCCGGCGACGAAGGTGTCGGCCCCGGCGCCCGCAATGTCGGCGATGTTCGAAACGTTTACGCCGCCGTCCACCTCCAGCATGAGGGCGCGGCCCGAACCATCGATTTTCTTGCGCGCATCGCGCAATTTCTCCAGAGCGTGAGGAATGAACCGCTGCCCGCCGAACCCGGGATTGACCGACATGATCAGAACGAGATCCAGCTTGTGCAGGACGTGGTCGACACAGGACAGCGGCGTCGCGGGGTTCAATACCAGTCCCGCCTTGCATCCGGAGTCGTGGATGAGGCCGACGGTGCGATCGACGTGCTCGCTCGCCTCCGGGTGGAAGCTGATGATGTTGGCCCCGGCGCGGGCGAAATCGGGGATGATGCGATCGACCGGTTTGACCATGAGATGCACGTCGATCGGATTCTTGGTGAGCGGGCGGACCGCCTCGCACACGAGCGGCCCCACCGTGAGGTTCGGCACGTAATGATTGTCCATCACGTCGAAGTGGATCATGTCGGCGCCCGCCGCCAGGACCGCGGCCACTTCATCGCCGAGCCTCGCGAAGTTTGCGGACAGGATGCTCGCGGCAATCCGGAACGTGCGTGCGGCCATCGCGCGAAATTCTACTTGGATTCGAGCCGGACCGCATGAAACGGCGATCCTCGCCCTTGTCAGTGCGCGCGATTTCGTGTGGAATGACCGCATGGTGGCGGACAAAAAGTACGAGGTCGTCGTCTCCTCGCAGACGCAATACGTCGCGGAGCAGTCCGACGAACAAAACGGCCGCTACGTATTCGCCTACACCATGACCATCCGCAATACGGGGAGCATCCCCGCGCAGCTGATCTCGCGCCGCTGGATCATCACCGACGGCCGCAACCAGGTGCAGGAAGTGCGGGGACTGGGCGTCGTCGGCGCCCAGCCGCTGCTCAAACCCGGGGAGAGCTTCGAATACACGAGCGGCACCGCGATCGCGACGCCGGTCGGAACCATGCGGGGCAGCTACCAGATGGTCGCCGAGGACGGCACTCAATTCGACGCGACTATCCCCGAGTTCACGCTCTCGGTGCCGCGCGTCTTGCACTAGTGGCGTCCGGACGCATCGTCTTGACCGGGTCGTTCCCGAGCGCGGTCGCCGCTCTTCGGCTTGCGCGGCAGAGTCCACCACACGATAAACGCGAGGAGCGCGAGCGCCACTCCCGCTTCGAGCAGGAAGATCCACAGTCCGGAGCCCACGTCGCTATACTTTCTCGAAATAACGGATGATAGAACAACTGCGCCGGCTGGCTTTTGTTGCGACGGGAGCGATCGCAGGCTGTGCCCTCCAGCCGTCGCCCGACGGTTCGGTGGCGGGCGGATGCGCTCCCGGCGGATGCCCGGCCTGCCCGGTCTGTCCCGCTCAGCCCGCCGCTCTTCCGCGCGCCAATCCGCTCGAGCAGGTTGATTTCAGCGCGCTCACCGGGTGGAAGGACGGCGAGCAGGCCGCCGCATGGAACGCGCTGCTCGCATCCTGCCGGGCGTTGCGCTGGCGCGAGGCCTGGCGCGGGGTTTGTGCGCGAGCGATGGAGCTGCACTCACCCAGCGACGAGGAAGCGCGGCGGTTCCTCGAGGGCCATTTCGTTCCGTGGCGTCTGGCCAACCCCGACGGCGTGCTCGAGGGAGTGATCACGGGTTACTACGAACCGCTTCTGCGCGGCAGCCGCACCCGGGCGGCACCGTACCTCTACCCGCTTTATGGTCCGCCGGACGACCTGCTCACCATCGATCTCGCCACGGTCAGCCCGGAGTTGCGGGGCTTGCGCTTGCGCGGGCGCGTGGAGGGAAAGCGCGTCGTGCCGTACTACTCGCGCGCGGAAATCGCACGGGGCGCGGCGCCCGTCGCGGGCAAGGAAATCCTCTGGGTCGACGATCCGATCGAAGCGTTCTTCCTCCATATCCAGGGTTCCGGCCGCGTGCAGCTCGACAGCGGCGAGACGCTGCGCCTCGGCTACGCCGACCAGAACGGCCACCCTTTTCAATCGATCGGGCGCCACCTCGTCGAGCGCGGAGAGCTCAAGCTCGAGGAGACCTCGATGCAGTCGATCAAGTCCTGGGCGGCGGCGAATCCGCAGCGCCTGGAGGAGCTTCTCAACCAGAATCCGAGCTTCGTGTTTTTCCGCGAGCTGCCCCTCGCCGACCCGGCGGGCGGCCCGGTCGGCGCGCTCGGCGTGCCGCTCACCGCGGGCCGCTCGATCGCCGTCGATCCGCGGTACGTCCCGCTCGGCGCTCCGGTATTTCTCGCCACGACTCATCCCGCGAGCGCGACCCCGCTGACCCGCCTGGTCGTCGCCCAGGACACGGGCGGGGCGATCCGCAGTCCGGTGCGCGCCGATTTTTTCTGGGGATCCGGCGCCGAGGCCGGCGCCCAGGCGGGTCGCATGCGGCAACCTGGAAGGATGTGGGTCCTGCTCCCGAAGGACCTGAAACCGAACCCGGCCGGCGTGGTGGCACCCTGAGAGAACCCCGCGCTTCCAGCCGTCCGCAGGCAATTACTTTTTGACCTCGTCCATCAGCTTGACCAGCTCCTCGGGCCGGGCGCCGAGAATGCGCTGTCCGCCCGTGGTGAAGCTCGTGGGCGTCGCCTTCACGCCGACTCTTCGACCGAGAGCAAGCCATTTGTCGACCGGCGCGTCGCAGGCGGCCGGCGCCGGATCCTTGCCGTTCAGCATGAGATCGTAATAGGCCTTGGCGCGGTCCGGCGCGCACCAGATCGCGCGCGACTTGTCCGCCGACTCGGGCCGCAGAATGGGGAAGAGAAACGTATAGATCGTGATGTCGTCCTCGCGCAGCAGCGCCCGGTCGAGGCTCTTGCAATAGGGGCAGAACGGATCGGCGAAAATCGCCACCACGCGCTTGCCGCTGCCCCGCACCTGCTTGATCGCGAGCTCGAGCGGCAAGTCCTCGAACTTGATCGCGGAGAGCTTTTGCTGGCGCTCCTCGGTGAAATTCCTCTGCGAGCGCGCGTCGATGATCTCGCCCTTGAACAAGTAGCTCACCTTCTCGTCGGTATAGAAGATCGTCTCTCCGACCACGATCTCGTACAGGCCGGCGTAAGGCGTCCTGGTCACGCTGTCCACCTTGACGCCGGCGAAGCGCGCCTCGACGCCGCGCCTGACCGAAGCCTCGTCGGCGAGCGCGGCCGCCGAGAAAGTCGCCGCGAGAAACAGGATCGGCAGCCGCAGACTCATGATGGATCCTTGTGGTGAAGGCACCTGCCCACCGCGACCGCGCGGCGGGCAAGCAAGGTCTTTATGACCGGGTTGGAGTTCACCAGGTTCAATCCGGAATTGCGGATTCGTGCGGCAATCCGGTAGTTTGCCTCGAACATCCGGAACAGACCGTCGGTGACCCAGCGCAAAGCGAGTATATCCTCCGCGCGGGCGCGCTCAAAGCGCCGCAGCAACAGGCGATCTCCCGGGTCAGGCGCTTCGCGGAGCAGGTCGGCAAGCGCGTGCGCGTCGCCCAGCCCGAGATTCACTCCCTGGCCGGCGAGCGGATGCACCACGTGCGCTGCGTCCCCGATGAGCGCGACCCGCCCCTGCCCGATGCGACCGGCGAGCAAGCGACTCAGGGGAAAAGCCGCGGGGGCGGTGAGCGATTCCAGCGTGCCCAGGACTTCGCCGCCCGCTTCGGCCACGCGCCGGCAGAACGCCACAGGCTCCATTGCGAGGAGTTCGCGACCGTGCGCCTCGGGAGTGGACCAGACGATCGAGACGCGCCGGTCGGGCAACGGCAAATAGGCGAGCACACCGTCCGAGCGAAACCATTGATAGGCGATATTGCGATGCGCGCGCGCACAGGCGAAGTTGGCGACGATGCCGAGCTGCGCGTAGCTTCCGCTCCGGGCCCCGATGCCCGCGGCACGGCGCACCCACGAGTCGGACCCGTCGGCGCCGACCGCCAGTTTCGCCGCCACCACGCTGCCGTCCTCGAGATCGATTTCGACGCGGTCGGCGCTTGAGCGCAGTTCCGACGGCACCGTCGGGCACATCAGCGTGAGATTGCGCTGGCGCTCCAGACCCTGCCACAAGGCATGATGCAGTCTGCCGGATTCGACGGTTGCCGCAAGTTGCAGCACCCCCGACTCGTACGCGGAAAAATCCAGCCGTGACCGTCCATCGTCGCCGAATACCCGCATGTCGTAAATCGGCGTGACGCGCTCGGCGTCGATTCGCGACCACGCACCGATGGATTCGAGAAAGGCGATGCTCGCCGGAGTCAGCGTGTAGACGCGCGCATCCCATTCCGCGCCCGGCGCGGCCGGCGCCTTGCGCTCGATGAGCGCGAGCCTATGCCCGCCCCGTGCAAGCGCCGCGGCGAGGCTCGCCCCGGCAAGCCCTCCTCCGACGATGACGACGTCGAAATCCATACGCGGATTGTACTCGCACGCTTCCTTGACAACCCCTGAGCGCAAAAAGGATAATTTTCCGTTTTTCCGTGGCGAATTAGCTCAGCTGGTTAGAGCGACGGA
>DASPXL010000047.1:0-2340 GCA_035637375.1 Burkholderiales bacterium | reverse complement strand
CCCCAGCGCGCGTAGTCGCGCCGCACGATCTCGTTGAATTCATCTCCCGACACGCCGGAAGGCTCGACGCCGAGCTCGCGGAAGCGGTTCGTCACCGCTGGGAGCTGCAGCGCGAAGCGGATGTCCGCGGCGAGCTTGTCGAGAACCGGCTTCGGCGTTCCGCCTGGAGCGAAGATCCCGTGCCAGCCCGGGATGCCGAGCCCGGGAAAGAGCGAATCGAACGGCACCGCCCCCGGCAGCTGCTCGAGCGGTTTTGCGCCGGTGACCACGAGCGCGCGCAGCTTTCCCGATTTCACGTGCGGCATCACGGCCACGGTGACGTCGAGCATCAGTCCGGGCTCGCCGGAGAGGACCGCCTGGAGCGCCGGCGCCGCGCCCTTGTAGGGCACGTGGGTGAGGTCGATATCGGCCGCGCTCTTGAGCAGCTCCACGTAAAGGTGCTGTCCGGAGCCGTTTCCCGCGCTCGCGTAGTTGAGCCGCCCCGGCTCCTTTTTGGCTCGGGCGATCAGCTCCCCGATCGAGCCGATCCCGGTGGCCGGGTTGACGACCAGCGCGTAGGTGAGGAGCGTGGTCTGCGTGACGCCGACCAGGTCCTTCAGCACGTCGTAGGGAACCTTCTGCAGGTGCGGCAGCGTGACCAGCGGCGTCGAGCTGATGATCATCAGCACGTGGCCGTCGGGGGCGCTCCGGACGACGTACTCCGGGCCGATGGTGCCGCCCGGCTTGTTCTCGACGATCACCGGATGGTCCCAGCTGTCCTGCAGTTCCTTCCCGATCAGCCGGCCCGAGATATCGAGCGGCCCGCCAGGCGGGAAGGGAACCACGAACCTCACCGGCTTGGAAGGAAACTCCTGGGAGAGAGCCGGCGTCCTTGCGCCCGCCGCCAGGGCGAGCAGCGCCGAAAGGACCGCAACGGTGCGCTTCATGACCACGCCCTCCTCGATCGCACCCGCGAGGCTATCAGAGCCTCGCGTACAATGGAAACTTCAACGAATCCCGCGGCGCGCCAAGGAGCTTTCCCATGAATCGAGCTGCCGTCCAATCCGAGACCGGAGCGGTCGTCGCCGAGCTGAGCTACACGGTCGACACGGGCGTGAAGCCGGTCAACGAGACTTTCGGCCCGGGGAACATCCGCCGCCGCACCACCGGCACGAACGAGCGGCGGCCGGTGACGATCCGCGACGGCCGGCCGCTGAAAGATGAGTTCGATCTCGAGGTCACCGGCTTCGAGTTCGTCGAGCACAAGACCGAGGTCCGCGATTTCTTCGACGCCGAGGAGCTGAAGCGCGTCTACTACCCGGAGGTCGAGGCGCTGGTGAAGAAAGTTTCGGGCGCTTCGCGGGTGGTCGTCTTCGACCACACGCTGCGCTCGGGAGACGAGGCCGAGCGCGAGGCGAGGCTGGTGCGCGAGCCCGTGTTCAACGTGCACAACGACTACACCGAATGGTCCGGCCCGCAGCGCGTGCGCGAGATCCTGCCCGATGAAGCCGAGGCGCTGCTCCGCCGCCGCTTCGCCATCGTCCAGGCGTGGCGCGCCATCGACAAGCCGATCGAGTCGAACCCGCTTGCGATCGCCGATGCGCGCAGCCTCGCTCCCGAGGACCTCATCGCCTCGGAGCGCCGCTATCCCCACCGCGTGGGCGAGACCTACCGCATACGCTACAACCCCGACCACCGCTGGTTCTATTTTCCGGAGATGCGGCGCGACGAGGCGCTGGTCTTCAAGGTATACGACTCGGCCAAGGACGGGCGCGCGCGCTTCACCGCGCACAGCTCGTTCGACGATCCGACCACGCCCGCGGACGCGCCGCCGCGCCAGAGCATCGAGGCACGCGCCTTCGCCTTCTTCGCGCCTTAGCCGACGCGAACGCCTTCGTCCGCGATGTAGTCGCGGATGACCGCGCCGATATCGGGATCGGCCCTGAAACCCATCGCGAGCGCGCGCGGCGTCGCGAAGCGCACCGGCCAGGTTCTGACGATCGCCTCGATGCGCGCGTCGGGCTTCCACGCGATGCGCTTCGCGGTTTGCGCGCCGGCGATCGCCGCCATCGTCTCGATCATCCCGGCGACCGTCACGGTGATCCCGGGAAGATTCACCACGCGGTCCGAGCCCCATTTCGCGGCGGGCAGATCGTGCGCGTGGATGAAGGCTTCGACCACGCGCCGCGGCGAGAGCAGCCACACGCCGGTCTCGGGCCCGACCGGGCAATCGTAGGCGAGGCCGTTCAGCGGCTCGCGTATCACCGCGCTCGCGAACGACGAAGCCGCCGCGTTCGCCTTGCCGGGGCGCACGACGATGGTGGGCAGGCGCAGCGACCTCCCGTCGATATAGCCCTTGCG
>DASPXL010000046.1:0-2406 GCA_035637375.1 Burkholderiales bacterium | reverse complement strand
AAGAATTTTCAGAGCGGAATGCAGGCTGTGCGCCAGATCGAGTTCGCGCTGGTCGACATGCACCTGCACCACGACCACGACCCGGAGGGAGCAAAGACGCCGCTTGAGCTGCTGGAGGAAATCAGGGCGAAGGTCGCCGTTGCGATCCCGCCCCGATACAACCGCTTCTTGAACAATTTCTCGCATGTCTTCGCCGGTGGCTACGCGGCCGGCTACTACAGCTACAAGTGGGCCGAAGTGCTCTCGGCCGACGCCTACAGCCTGTTCGAGGAGAAGGGCGTGCTCGACGCCGGGACCGGTGCGCGCTTCCGCGACGAGATCCTCGCCGTCGGCGGCAGCCGTCCGGCGCTCGAATCGTTCAAGGCGTTTCGCGGCCGCGAACCGAGAATCGACGCGCTGCTGCGGCACAATGGTATGATCGCCGCCTGAGGAGCGCTACCGCATGCGCATACCTTTCATCGCTGCAGCGGTTCTGTCGATTGCCTGCGCCGATGCTTCGGGGCAAGCCTACCGTTGGGTGGACAAAGAGGGCAAGGTTCACTATACGCAGGCTCCGCCGCCGCCCGACGCTAGAGCGGTGCAAAAAAAGACCTTTCGTCACGGCCCGGCCGAGGCTTCGAATCTGCCGTACGCCACGCAGGTGGCGGCAAAGAATTTTCCCGTGACCCTCTACACTTCGCCGGACTGCGGCGCCCCTTGCGACCGGGCGCGCGCGGTGCTGGTCAAGCGAGCCGTACCGTTCAAGGAGACAGGCGTGCTCTCCCAAAGCGACGTCGACGAGATGAAAAGGCTGTCCGGTAAGGCCGGCGTGCCACTGCTCGTTGTCGGCGCCCAGGTGCAATCCGGATTTCAGGAAGTCCTCTATAACGACCTTCTCGACTCGGCGGGGTACCCGTCCTCAGGGCCGTCGGTGCCGGTCGAGGCGTTGCGCAAGATGGATCCGGCTGCCGGACCAGTCGCTCCAGCCCAAGTGCAGCAGGGCGCAGGCGCGCCTCCGGGTTCCTACAGCGCCTACAGATAGGCAAGAGCGTTGGCTTCCGGCCGGGACGCGAAATGAAGCTCGCGTCGTGGAACGTCAATTCGCTCAAGGTGCGCCTGCCTCATCTGCTCGACTGGCTGGCGGGGCAAGCACCGGAAATCGTCTGCCTGCAGGAAATCAAGCTCGAGGACGCCAAGTTCCCGCTCGAGGAAATCGAGGCTGTCGGGTACCGCTGCGCGTGGTCCGGGCAAAAGACCTACAACGGCGTCGCCATTCTGTCCCGGGCTGCGCTCTCCGAGGTTGCAACGGCAATGCCCGCATTCCCCGACGACCAAAGGCGCATCATCGCCGCGACCGCCGGGGAAGGCGAGGACGCGATCCGGGTCGTCTGCGCGTATGTGCCCAACGGCCAGGCCGTCGACTCGGAAAAATACGAGTACAAGCTCAAATGGCTCTCGGCTTTCCGAGGTTGGCTCGAAGAAGAACTTGGAAGACATCCGCGGCTGTCGGCGCTCGGCGATTACAACATCGCCCCCGCCGACGAGGACGTCCACGATCCGAAGGCATGGGAAGGTCAGATCCTGTGCAGCTCCCGCGAGCGGGAAGCCTTCCACACGCTTCTCGCCCTGGGATTGAAAGACAGCTTCAGGATGTTTACCCAGCCTGAGAAATCCTTCACCTGGTGGGACTACCGCATGAACGCGTTCAGGCGCAATCTGGGCCTTCGCATCGATCACATTCTGATGAGCCCCGAGCTCGCCTCGCGCTGTCTGGCGTGCACGATCGACCTTGCGCCGCGGCGGCTTGAGCGCCCGTCGGATCATGCGCCGGTGATCGCGGAGCTGCGCGCTTAGCAGTTATAATCCCGGCGCCGAGGAAAAAAACGTCGCGAGACCGCAGACAACGGGTTTTCGACTCGAGGAAGAGACATGAAACCGGGGAATCTACCGCAAAAGCTCGTCGGTCTCGTCGTCGCGGGCTGCGCCTCGGCCGGCGTGCTCGCGCAGGCCTCCTACCCGACGAAGCTGGTGAAAATCATCGTGCCTTACTCCGCCGGAGGGCCCGCCGATATCTACTCGCGCTTTCTCGGCGACCGGCTGGAAAAGTCCCTCGGGCAGCCGTTCGTGATCGAGAACCGGCCGGGCGCCGGCGCGATCATCGGCACGGATGCGGTAGCCAAGGCCGCTGCGGATGGATACACGCTGCTCTCAATGTCGAACACGCATACGGTGAACGAGTCGCTCATCTCAAAAAAACCCTACAGCCTGATGCGCGACCTTGCTCCCGTCTCGCCGATCAACTACTCCGATCTGCTGCTGGTGGTGAACCCCTCGGTCCCGGCGAAGAATCTCAAGGAACTGATCGCCCTCGCCAAAGCCAAGCCCGGTGTGCTCAATTACGCCTCCTCCGGTCCGGGAACGCCCTAC
>DASPXL010000045.1:0-11134 GCA_035637375.1 Burkholderiales bacterium | reverse complement strand
GACGACGTCCTCGGAGATCCCGCGGCGAACTATCAGCGGCACGCCGTCGTTCTCGTCGGGGAGGAGCTCGATCCATCCGCCGGCGAAGCCTTTCCCGTCCGTCAACTCGTCCAAGGCCCGACCGAGAATCTCCTGAATCTCGAGGCTCCGCCCGAGTGCGCTCGAAACGGCATAGAGGATCGACAGGTACTTGGCTTTGCGCGCGAGCTCGCGGGTGCGCTCGTCCACTCGGGCTTGGAGTACGCGCGCGTATTCCGCCAGCTCGGCTTCGAGGCGCACCTGGGTGCGGGCGCAGTTCCGCGCGACGATGACCAGAGTCAGATAGAGAACGACTCCGGCAGTCCCGCCGAGGAGCCAGACGACGACGACGCCGTCATCGAGGACGGCGAACAGCGCCGCGGGCGTTCGATAAAGCTCGATGACGCCGACGATCGGAGCGTTCGGCTGATAGCGCACCGGCGCATAGACCTCTTCCAGACGAGGGAAACCGCGGAGGGTCGAGTGATGCCCTTCCGCTCCCGGCTGACTAAGCTCCGCGATCGTCTCGCCGCGCAATGCGGCGGCCACTTTCGCGTTCTCGCCGAAATGGCGGTCCGCGAGTGAAGCGTCGTCCGACCACAGCACCCGTCCGTCGGCGGCGTACACCATGAAGCGCACGACCTGCTCGGACCGGGCGAACTCCCGGAGCCGTTCGGCGCCGGCCGGCGCCGCCCCGGGCGCCGCGAAGAAGCTGGCAGGAACGCTCGAAGTAAACAGGCGGGAGGCCAGATCGCCGATGACGACCCCATCGTGCACGACAAGCTGACTGCGCAGAACGCTGCTGGCACCGCCGCAGACGAGGACCGTGATCGCAAGAACACACAAAAAACTCAACACGGCAAATCGCCGAGACGCCGAGAGCCGGCGGTGCATGAGCGCTCGAAGCTTACCCAACATATATGGCCCGCGTCACGATGACGATTGTCCACGACCAGGATCGCTACCCCCACGAGGCCCCGTTTTTTCCATGGGCTACTAAGGGGTTAAAGGGGACGCGCTTCTTATTCGTTTTGTTTCTTCTTCCTTATAGCGGAACGAGCATACCCAAAAAAATTACCAAATGAAATCTGTTTTTAACGTTGTTCATAAAATAGAACGCCCGATTGATCGTGCAGCGCCGCAAGAAAGTTTTCTGTGTAGAGTTTTTCTTACAGAGAGCGTCGGGATTCCCCTACAGCCCTAGTGACCGGCTCGACACTTTCCTCGGGGCGATCACCGGGCTGGGAAGACCGGCGATCCGCTTGATCGAGCCGCTGGTGCCGGGTAGAGGAGTCGAACCCCCGACCAACTGATTACAAATCAGCTGCTCTACCAGCTGAGCTAACCCGGCACCTGCGAAAAATTATACCGGAGTACCCGATTCCACCCGGCCGAGTTGAACGCCGCGTTCCACATAGGATTGCTGAAGAGCCGATCTGTGCTCGCGGCGTTCGAACGAGGCCAGTTGACCGCCAGGTCCAACCCTTATTTGATCCGTCTGAGCTTCGGCTTGCCGCCCCCTCTGGGAGGGTCCTTCGGCTCAGGCGGCGCTGCCGTCTCCTCGCCGCTCGCCTCCCACGGCGTTCCCTTCTTCTCGGTCTCGAACGACATGCCGTGCCCGTTTTCGCGCGCGTAGATCGACGCGACGGCCGCGACCGGGACGAGGAGTTCCCTGACGGCCCCGGAAAAACGCGCGGTGCATTCGATGAGGTCGTTCCCCATCTGCAGCCGGCTCGCCGCGAGCGGCCCGATGTTGAGGACGATCTCGCCGTTGCGCACGTACTCCATCGGCACGCGCGTGTGCTCGTCGACCACTACGGAAATATAGGGCGTGTAGCCGTTGTCCACGCACCACTCGTAGACCGCACGCAGCAGATAGGGTTTGGTTGAGGTGGGTTCGGTCATGGACGAAGCAATCGTCGTCCCCGCGCAAGCGGGGACCCAGGGTCGTTGAAAGTCGCTGGATCCCCGCTTGGCCGTTCCTCGAAACTCGCCTTCGCTCGTTTTCGCGGGGATGACCGGCCTTCGGCCGGTCACTTGCGCATCACCTTTTCCGAAGGCGTCAGCGCCTCGATGAACGCCGGGCGCGAGAACAGGCGCTCGGCGTATTTCATCAGCGGCGCCGCCGACTTCGGCAGGGAAACGCCGTAGTAGTCGAGCCGCCACAGAAGCGGGCTGATCGCGACATCGAGCATCGAGAACTCGTCCCCGAGCATGTACTTCTGCTTGGTGAACACCGGGGCGAGCTCGGCGAGGCGGTCGGCGACGTGCTGGCGGGACTTGTCCTGCTGCTTCTGGTTGCCGTGCTCGAGCGTATCGATCTGCGAGAACAGCTCGACCTCGAAGTTGAAGAGGAAAAGCCGCGCCCGCGCCCGCATCACCGGGTCGGCGGGCATCAGCTGCGGATGCGGAAAGCGCTCGTCGATGTACTCGTTGATGATGTTCGACTCGTAGAGGATCAGGTCGCGCTCGACCAGCACCGGCAGCCGGTTGTAGGGGTTCATCACGGCGATGTCCTCGGGCTTGTTGTACATGTCGACGTCGATGATCTGAAAATCCATTCCCTTCTCGTAGAGCACGATGCGGCAGCGCTGCGAGAACGGGCAGGTGGTTCCGGAGTAGAGGTTCATCATGGCGGCTTACCTTGTTGCCGAATCCGGGACGGTGTGGAGATGAAAAAGGCGCGGGCGCCGAGCGCCCCGCGCCCCCTTGGACGAATGTCCCCTAGTGCACGTCTTTCCAGAACTCCTTGTAAAGGATATAGCTGAGCACGAGCAGCGCGAGCAGCACCAGCAGCACGACGTAGCCGACCTGCTTGCGCGTGACCTGATTGGGCTCGGCCATCCAGGTCATGAAATTGACCAGATCGCGCACGAAAACGTCGTAATCGACCTGGGAGAGCGAGCCCGCCGTATCGGTCCTGATCGTTTTGAGGATATAGCGCTCTGCGTCCTTGCCCGCCTGTTCCGGGGTAAGCACGTCGACTTTCCACGCGTTTTTCTGCTGCCTGCCGACCGCTTCGGCCTGCTCGCGGGTCCTGAACCTGCGCTCGACCTGCACCTGCTGCCCGGAGAGCGTCCACAGCACGTGCGGCATCGCGACGCGCTCGAACACCATGTTGTTCCAGCCGGTCGCCGACTCAGGGTCCCGGTAGAAGCTGCGCATGTATGTATACAGCCAGTCGGGACCGCGGGCGCGCGCGATCACCGAGAGGTCGGGCGGCGCGGTGCCGAACCACTCTTTTGCGTCCTTCCTCGTCATCGACACGTTCATCAGCTCGCCGATCTTGTCGGCCGTGAAGAGCAGGTTGTCCTTGACCTGCTGCTCGGAGATCCCGAGGTCCTGCAGCTTGTGATAGCGCACCATCCCGGCCGAGTGGCAGTTCAGGCAGTAGTTGACGAAGCTGCGCGCCCCCGCCTGCAGGCTCGCGACGTCGCGCGGGTCGATCGGCGCGGCGTCGAGCCTGACCGCTTCCTCCGCAGCGAACGCAAGCGGCGCCGCGAGCGCAAGAACCGCCAAGAGCCTCGTCATTTCGAACCGACCCTTGCCGGCTCGGGCCGGCACTTGTCCATCTTCGAGTACCACGGCATCAGGAAGAAGAACAGGAAATACACGGCCGTGCCGATCTGCGCGGCGAGCGTGCGCTCCTCGGTCACCGCCTGGGTGCCGAGGTAGCCCAGCACGAAGAACGCGATCACAAAAAGCGCAATCGCCGTCTTGGTGATCGGCCCCTTGTAGCGGATCGACTTGACCGGGCTCCGGTCGAGCCAGGGCAGGAAAAAGAAGATCATGACCGACAAGCCCATCAGCACGACCCCCCAGACTTTGGCGTCGAGCGTGAAGAACCCCGCGAGCAGCCCCGCCGCGAGCGCGGCCACGCAAATTCTCGCAGCCGTGTTCTTCACGCTCCAGATGACGAGCCCCGCCATGGCGACGACGCCGGCGGCGAGCACCCACATGAAGTTCTCGGTGGTCGCGCGCAGGATCGAGTAATACGGCGTGAAGTACCACACCGGGGCGATGTGCGGCGGGGTCTTCAGCGGATCGGCCGGGATGAAGTTGTTGGCCTCGAGGAAATAACCGCCCGCCTCCGGGGCGAAGAACACGACGATCGAGAACACGACGAGGAACACCACCACGCCGAAGCCGTCCTTCACGGTGTAGTAGGGGTGGAACGGAATGCCGTCTAGCGGCCGGCCGGTCTTCGGGTCCTTGACCTTCTTGATCTCGACGCCGTCGGGGTTGTTCGAGCCGACCTCGTGCAGCGCGACGATGTGCGCAACGACCAGCGCGAGCAACGCGAGCGGTACCGCGACCACGTGGTAGGCGAAGAAGCGGTTGAGCGTCGCGTCCGACACCACGTAATCGCCGCGGATCCAGATCGCGAGATCCGGCCCGATGATCGGGATCGCGTCGAAGAGGTTCACGATCACCTGCGCGCCCCAGTAGGACATCTGGCCCCAGGGAAGGAGATACCCGAAGAAGGCCTCCGCCATGAGGCAGAGGAATATCAGCATGCCGAAGATCCACAGCAGCTCGCGCGGCTTGCGGTACGAGCCGTAGAGCATCGCGCGGAACATGTGCAGGTACACGCAGATGAAGAAGAACGAGGCGCCGGTCGAGTGCATGTAGCGGATCCACCAGCCCCAGGGCACTTCGCGCATGATGTACTCGACCGAGGCGAACGCCTGGGCGGCGTCCGGCTTGTAATTCATGGTGAGGAAGATGCCGGTGACGATCTGGATCGCGAGCACGAAAAGCGCGAGCGAGCCGAAGTAGTACCAGAAGTTGAAGTTCTTCGGCGCGTAGTACTCCGAAAGGTGCGCGCGCCAGGTTTCCACCAGCGGGAAGCGCTGGTCGATCCAGGTGAGCAGATCGTTGAAGGGGCCCGCGCCCGTTACGGCTTGCTTTTCGGCTGCAGCCATCGCGCTAGGCCCCCTTCTTGTCCTCGCCGATGAGGATCCGGGTGTCGGAGAGATAGGTGTAGGGGGGAACCCTGAGGTTGTCCGGCGCGGGCTTGTTCCGGTAGACGCGGCCGGCGAGGTCGAAGAGCGAGCCGTGGCAGGGGCAGTAGAAGCCGCCGGTCCAGTCGCTCTCGAAGGCTTCCGGGCCGGCCTTCAGGCGGTCCTGCGGCGAGCAGCCGAGGTGGGTGCAGATTCCGACGACCACCAGATATTCGGGCTTGATCGAGCGGAACTCGTTGCGCGCGTATTCGGGTGTGAGCTCGCCCTTCTTGCGCTCGCTCCTGGGGTCGGCGACTTTGCCGTCGGCCTTTTTGATCCCTTCGAGCATCTCCTTGGTTCGCCGCAAGATCCAGACGGGCTGGCCGCGCCATTCGACGGTCATCTTCTCTCCCGGCGCGAGCGGGCTCACGTCCGCCTCCACGGGCGCGCCGAGCGCCTCGGCGCGCTCCGAGGGCAGCATCGAGGCGGCGAAGGGAACGGCGGTGCCGACCGCGGCCGCGCCGCCCGCGCAGGCACTCGCGATGATCAGCTTGCGCCGGGCGCGGTTGGGCTTCGAAGGGTCGCTCATCGGCAGATCCTGGTCGGGAAAGGCAGGGTGGAAAAAAGGGGAAATTATACAGAAAGCCCTCCGCCGAACCAAATTTTTTGCTCCAATCCATTGATTCGGATAACGAATTCCAGATTGCCCGGGTCTCAAAGGCCGTCGCCTCGCGCGGCTCGGCAGACGGCGCATCGGGGGAGCCGTTTTGCGCAATAATCGCGGTAGGGAAATCCTGGTCGCGCCCCGCACGCCGCGGGGATGGATCACCGCGAAAAAACAAATAGAGCATCCCGCTCGCTCAACTCATGCGCAAGCTCTGGCTCATCTTCGCCCAGACGGCCACCGTCGCGGTCGGCGTGCTTTTCGTGGTCACCACGCTGAAGCCCGAGTGGCTCGGCCGCCCCGCCGCCGGGCCGCAGGTGGTCGAACTGCGCCAGGCTTCCACGTCGCCGGGGTCTTCCGCGCGTGCGGCCTCCTACAGCGATGCGGTGAGGAAAGCCGTACCGGCGGTCGTCAATATTTTCACCAGCAAGGAAATCAAGACACCGCGCCATCCGCTCCTCGACGACCCCCTGTTCCGGCATTTTTTCGGAGACCGCCTCGAAGACGAGCCGCAGCGCGCGGCAAGCCTCGGCTCGGGCGTGATCGTCAGCTCCAAGGGATACGTTCTCACCAATCACCACGTCGTCGAGGCGGCCGACGAGATCGAGGTGGCGCTCGCCGACGGCAAGAAATTGAAGGCCAAGGCGGTGGGTTCCGACCCGGAAACCGATATCGCGGTCCTGCGGGTCGAAGGGGGCCCCCTTCCGGCGATCACTTTCGGTGACGCCGACAGCCTGCGCGTGGGCGACGTCGTGCTCGCCATCGGCAATCCCTTCGGGGTGGGCCAGACCGTGACGATGGGCATCGTGTCGGCGCTCGGCCGCAGCCAGCTCGGCATCAACACTTTCGAGAACTTCATCCAGACCGATGCCGCGATCAATCCGGGCAACTCGGGCGGGGCGCTCATCGATACCGCGGGGAACCTCGTCGGTATCAACACCGCGATCTACTCGCGCTCGGGCGGCTCGCTCGGAATCGGCTTTGCGATCCCCGCCTCGAGCGCCAAGCAGGTCATGGAGCAGATCATCCAGACCGGCACCGTCATCCGCGGCTGGATCGGGGTGGAGGCGCAGGAGATCACTCCTGAGATCGCCGAATCATTTCGCCTCGCTTCCACCAACGGCGTGCTCATCGCCGGGGTGCTGCGAGGCGGGCCCGCCGACCGGGCGGGCCTTAAGCCGGGCGACATCCTGGTCGCGATCGAAGGCAGCCCGGTCAAGGATCCGAATTCGATGCTGAACCTGGTGGCGGCGCTCGTTCCCGGGAAACCCGCCTCGATACGGCTCAAGCGCGACAACAAGGACCTGGAGATCCAGGTCGCCGTCGGCAAGCGCCCGAAGCAGCAGCAGCGGCGGCGCTGATGCGAGCGCTCGCGAGGCCTTATTTCTGGCCGGCCTTGGAGCTGTCGAGTCCCTTATCGAGCCCCGTGCCGGCGGCCGCTCCCTCTTCGGCCGCGCCGGAGGACCTTCCCACAAAGCGCGCGAGCAGAATGCCGAGCTCGTAGAGAAACCAAAGCGGCACCGCGAGCATCACCTGGGAGATCACGTCCGGAGGCGTGAATATCGCCCCGATCACGAACGCTCCGACGATCACGTAGGGGCGGATCTCCTTCAGCTTTTCTATGGAAATGACTCCCGCTCGCACCAGCACGATGACCACCACCGGAACCTCGAAGGTCACCCCGAACGCGATAAAGGTGGTCAGCACGAAAGAGAGATACTTGTCGATGTCGGTCATCCATGCGACGCCTTCGGGAGCGACGGACGCCATGAACCGGAAGACCATCGGGAATACCAGGAAGTACGCAAAAGACATCCCGACCAGGAACAGCACCGAGCTTGCGACCACCAGCGGCAGCACCAGACGCTTCTCGTTCGCATACAGGCCCGGCGCGACGAACGCCCATGCCTGGTAAAGAACGTACGGGAGCGCGATGACAAAAGCAACGAGGAAAGCGACTTTGACCGGCACAAGGAACACGCCGACTACGTCGGTCGCGATCATCTGGCCGCCGGCGGGAAGCGCGGCGAGCAGCGGCTTGGCAAGCAGCGCGTAGAGATCCTTCGCCCAGTAAAACAGGCACAGGAACACGGCGATGACCGCCAGGATCGCGCGCAGCAGCCGGTCGCGCAGCTCGACCAGATGGGAGATGAAGCTGTCCTGCGTGCTCATTCGCAACCGAGCTCGGGATTCAGGCCGGGGTTTTCTGCGAAGGCGCGCCGCCTTGCGGCTCGCCGGCGGCCCCGCCCGAAGGCGGAGAGCTCTCGGGGGCTACCGAGGCAGGGGGCGCCGCGGCGGCAGAGGGCGCCGCGGCCGGGTCCTCGATTTGCGCAAGCGAGCTGAGCTCGCCTTCGGTTTTCGTCATCTCGCTCTGGACGGTGTTCTCGAACCCCCGCGCGGCATCCTCCACGGTGCTCCTGAACTTGCGCAGCTCCTCCAGCTCGATCTCGCGGTTGATGTCGGCCTTGACGTCGTTGACATAGCGCTGCAGCCGGCCGAACAAGTGGCCCAGGGTGCGCGCCACGCGAGGCAGCCGCTCCGGCCCGATGACGATGAGCGCCACGACCGCAATCACCATCAGTTCGGAGAATCCTACGTCGAACACGGGGAGGTGAAGAAATCCGGGCCGTTCCAAAAAAAGAAAGCCGGGACCTCGCCCGGCGTCCGGATGCGCGCGAAGACCCCTCAGGTCTTCGCCTTCTCCTTGACCTCGGCCTCGATGGTGCGGCCCGTCACCTGGGGCGCGGCGCCGCCCTCGCCCGGCTTGTCGTCGGAGGATTTCATGCCGTCCTTGAAGCCGCGCACCGCCCCGCCGAGATCGGCGCCGATATTGCGCAGCTTCTTGGTGCCGAAGACGAGCAAGACGATCAGAAGCACGACCAGCCAGTGCCAAATGCTCCAGGTACCCATAGCGTTACTCCTTCAATTCCGCTTCAGCATCGGGCCCAGGGCTTCCGGGCCGCCGATGATATGCACGTGCAAATGATACACCTCCTGCCGGCCGACACGTCCGGTGTTGATGATCGTGCGGAAACCGTCGGTCGACCCCTGCTCGCGCGCCAGGCGCGGCGCCACGGCGAGGATCTTGCCGAGGAGCGCCTGCTCGCCCACGCCGCAGTCCGCGAGCGAATCGATGTGCTTCTTGGGGACGATCATGAAGTGCACCGGGGCAAGCGGGTGGATGTCGTGGAAGGCGAAGATGTCGGCGTCCTCGTAGACTTTCTTGCTGGGGATCTCGCCCCGCACGATCTTGCAGAAGACGCAAGTTTCCGCATCCATCTTTATTTCCGCTCCGCCTCGGTTCGCCGACCCTCCGCGCGCGCCGCTTTCTCGTCGATCCCGGAAATGCCCTCGCGGCGGCGCAGCTCGGCGAGCACGTCGGCGGGCCGCAATCCGTACTGCGCAAGCATGATCAGGCAGTGAAACCACAGGTCGGCGGTTTCGCCGACGATGCGCAGCCGGTCGCCGTCCTTGGCGGCCATCACCGCCTCGGTCGCTTCCTCGCCGACTTTCTTGAGGATCGCGTCGGGTCCGCGCGCGAACAGCCGCGAGACGTAAGACTTTTCCGGGTCGCCCGCCTTGCGCGACTCGACCACGTCCGCCAGCCGCTCGAGTATGTCGCTCATCGCTCGTAGATTTCCTTGGGGTCCCTGATCACCGGCTCCGCCGTGACCCAGCGCCCGTCCTGGAGCTTCTGGAAGAAGCAGCTGTGCCTTCCGGTGTGACAGGCGATTCCTCCGCTCTGTTCCACTTTCAGCAGGACAGCGTCATCGTCGCAGTCGATCCGGATCTCGCGGACCTTCTGCACGTGTCCGGACTGCTCGCCTTTTTTCCACAGGCGCATTCGCGAGCGCGACCAGTAGTGCGCTTCACCCGTCGCCACGGTCTTCGCGAGCGACTCTCGGTTCATCCAGGCGAGCGTCAGCACCTTGTTCGTCGACGTTTCCTGGGCGATCGCGGGCACCAGGCCGTTCTCGTCCCATTTCACCTTGTCCAGCCAGTCTTCGCCCATTTCATCCGCCGCTTCAAAGCCTCACTTCGATTCCGCGCTTCGCCATGTATTGCTTTGCCTCGCGCAACGTGAATTCGCCGAAATGGAAGATACTCGCGGCCAGAACGGCGTCCGCGCGGCCTTCCAGCACGCCCTCGGCAAGATGCTCGAGCTCGCCGACGCCTCCGCTCGCGATCACCGGGACGTCGACCGCATCCGCGACGGCGCGGGTGAGCGCGAGATCGAAGCCTTCGCGCGTGCCGTCCCGGTCCATGCTCGTGAGCAGGATTTCACCCGCACCGAGATTCTGCATTTTACGCGCCCATTCGACCGCATCCAATCCGGTCGGCCGGCGGCCGCCGTGGGTGAACACCTCCCAGCTGTTTCCCGATCGCCTGGCGTCCCCTTTACGATCGACGCCCTTGGCATCGATGGCGACCACGATGCACTGCGAACCGTAGCGGCCGGTGGCATCGGCGACGAGCTGCGGGTTCTGGACCGCGGCGGTGTTGATCGCCACCTTGTCGGCCCCGGAGTTGAGCAGGCGGCGCACGTCCTCCACCTTGCGCACGCCGCCGCCGACCGTGAGCGGAATGAACACCTGCGCGGCGACCGCCTCCACGACGTGCAGGATCAGGTCGCGCTCCTCCGAGCTCGCGGTGATGTCGAGGAAAGTCAGCTCGTCCGCGCCCTGCTCGTCGTAGCGCCGCGCGATCTCGACCGGATCTCCCGCGTCCCTCAGGCCGACGAAGTTGACGCCTTTCACGACCCGGCCGCGGTCGACGTCGAGGCAGGGAATGATGCGCTTGGCGAGGGCCATCGGAGGATTCGGGATTCAGGGGGAGCGGCTCGGGGGCGAGTCCGCTCCAATCCCGAATACCTCGGTTCTCAATCCTTGCCTTTGCCCAGCTTGTCCGCCTCGGCCTGGGCCTTCTTGAAATCGAGCTTGCCCTGATAGATGGCGCGGCCGGTCACGACGCCGGTGATGCCTTCGGGCTCGATCTTGCACAGCGCCTTGATGTCCTCCAGGCTGGTGAGCCCCCCGCTCGCGACCACGGGGACACGCAGCTCGCGCGCGAGCTTCAGCGTCGCGTCGATGTTCACCCCGGTGAGCATTCCGTCGCGGCCGATGTCGGTGTAGATGATCGCCTCGACCCCGTAGTCCTGGAATTTCTTCGCGAGGTCCACCACGTCGTGGCCGGTCATCTTGGACCAGCCCTCGACGGCCACTTTCCCGCCCTTCGCGTCGAGCGACACGATGATGTGCCCGGAAAACGCGGTGCACGCGTCCTGCAGGAAGCCGGGGTTCTTGACCGCCGCCGTGCCGATGATGATGTAGCCCACGCCCATATCGAGATAATGCTCGATCGTGTCGAGGTCGCGAATGCCTCCGCCCAGCTGCACCGGCGGCGAATCGCCCAGCGCCTGCAGGATCGCGCGGATCACGGACTCGTTCTTGGGCTTTCCGGCCGCCGCCCCGTTCAGGTCGACCAGATGCAGGCGGCGCGCGCCCTCGGA
>DASPXL010000044.1:0-4332 GCA_035637375.1 Burkholderiales bacterium | reverse complement strand
GGTCTGGAAAAAGGCGAACGGGTGGTCACCCAGGGCCAGCTGCGCCTCGGAGCCGGGGCGAAGGTCGAGGTCAAGTCGTAAATTCTCAACCGTGAATCTATCGGAACTCTTCGTCCGCCGTCCCGTCATGACCGTGCTGGTCATGGCCGGGATCCTGATCTTCGGGCTGGCGAGCTACCGCTTGCTTCCGGTTTCGTCGCTGCCCAACGTCGATTTCCCCACGATCCAGGTCTCGGCCCAGCTTCCCGGGGCGAGCCCGGAGACCATGGCGGCGGCGGTGGCGACGACGCTCGAAAAGCAGTTCTCGACGATCGCCGGAATCGACCAGATGACCTCGCTCTCGGGCCAGGGCATTTCCACCGTCACCATACAGTTTTCGCTCGACCGCGACATCGACGCCGCGGCACAGGACGTCAATTCGGCGATCGCGGCCGCTGCAAAGCAGTTGCCGTCGACCATGTCGACACCCCCTTCGTTTCGAAAGGTGAATCCGGCCGATTCACCGATTTTCTTCCTGACGCTCACCTCCGAGACCCTGCCGCTTTCCACCGTCAACGAGTACGCGGAAACGTTCCTCGCGCAGCGCATCTCGACGATTTCCGGGGTAGCCCAGGTTCAGGTGCAGGGGCAGCAGAAATATGCGGTGCGCGTGCAGGTCGACCCCAACGCGCTCGCCGCGCGCGGCGTCGGCATCAACGAGGTCGAGCAGGCGGTTGCCAACGCCAACGTCAATCTGCCCACCGGCACGCTGTACGGAAAGGACCGCATGTTCGCCGTGCAGGCGACCGGCCAGCTTTACGACGCCGCCGCCTTCCGGCCCGTCATCGTCACCTACCGCAACGGCGCGCCGATCCGCTTGAGCGAGCTCGGCCGTGTCATCGACAGCGTGGAAAACGACAAGCTCGCCGCGTGGTTCAAGGATCAGCGCGGCATCATCCTCGCGATCTATCGGCAGCCCGGCACCAATACCATAGAGGTCGTGGACGCCGTCAAGAAATTGCTGCCCACATTCCGCGTTGAAGTTCCGGCAGGGGTCGGCATCAACGTGATGTACGACCGGTCCACCTCCATCCGCCAGTCGGTCGAGGACGTTCGGTTTTCCCTGATTCTGGCGCTCGCCCTCGTGGTGATGGTGATCTTCATTTTCCTGCGCAACATTCCGGCCACCGTCATTCCGACGGTGGCGCTCCCGATGTCGATCATCGGCACCTTCTCGCTCATGTACCTGTTCGGCTACAGCCTCGACAACATCTCGCTGATGGCGCTGACTTTGTGCGTGGGCTTCGTGGTGGACGACGCGATCGTCATGCTGGAGAACATCTCACGCCACATCGAGATGGGGAAGAGCCCGCTGCAGGCGACGTTCGACGGGTCGAAGGAGGTCTCCTTCACCATTCTGTCTATGACGATTTCGCTCGCTGCCGTGTTCATCCCGGTCCTTTTCATGGGCGGTATTCTGGGACGGCTGCTGCACGAATTTGCCGTCACCATCATCGTCGCCGTGCTGATTTCGGGATTCGTCTCGCTCACGCTGACGCCGATGATGTGCAGCCGCATCCTCAAGCCGCACGCCGACGTCGAGCACGGCAGGCTGTTCCTCGCGAGCGAGCGGGCGTTCGATGCCGTGAGGGACGCCTACGGATCGAGCCTGGGATGGGTGCTTGGTCACCAGAGGTTCGTCATGGCGGTGTTCCTGGGGGTCGTCGTCGCCACCGGAGCGCTCTACGCGAAAATGCCCAAGGGCTTTCTGCCGAGCGAGGACTCGGGACAGCTGTTCTGCTTCATTGAAGCTCCCCAGGACATTTCGTTCGACGCCATGGTGACGTACCAGCGCTCCGTGCTGGAGATCCTCCGCGCCGATCCCAACATCGAAGCGGTGACCGGGTTCATGGGTGCAACTTCGTTCAACCCATCGCTCAACGTCGGCCGTGCCACCATGACTTTGAAGCCGCGCTCCGGGCGCAAGTCGGCGGACGAAGTGGTGCGGGGCCTGCGCCCGAAGCTCTCCAATATGATGGGCATCAAGGTCTTCGTCCAGAACGTACCGGCGATCCGAATCGGCGGCCAGCTCACCAAGAGTCAGTACCAGTATGTGGTTCAAGGCGCGAGCACGGAAGAGCTCTACCATTGGGTACCGATCATCGAGGAGAAGCTCAAGACCCTGCCAGGACTGCTCGATGTCTCGAGCGATCTGCAGATCGCCCGGCCGCAAGTCAACGTCGAGATCGACCGCGAGAGGGCCTCCGCCCTCGGAGTCAACCCCCAGCAGATCGAAGCGGCGCTCGCCAATGCCTACGGCTCGCGCCAGGTCTCGAACATCTATACCGCGACCAACCAGTACTGGGTGATCCTCGAGCTCGAGCCGAGGTATCAGCGCGATCCCGCGGCACTGTCGATGCTCTACGTGCGCTCCTCGAGCGGGTCGCTGGTGCCGCTCAACGCGGTGGCGAAGCTCACTTACGGCGTGGGCCCCATGAGCGTGAGCCACCTCGGCCAGCTGCCCTCCGTCACGCTTTCGTTCGACCTGCAGCCGGACCTGGCGCTGTCCCAGGCGATCGACATGATCCAGAAGGCGGCGCTGGAGCTGCAGGTGCCGGCCACGTTGAACGCGAGATTCACGGGTACGGCGCAGGCGTTTCAGGCTTCGCTCCAAGGCATGGGCATCCTGCTGGTGCTTTCCATTCTTGTGATCTACTTGGTGCTCGGCATTCTGTACGAGAGTTTCATACACCCGCTAACGATTCTCTCCGGGCTGCCGACCGCGGGACTCGGAGCGCTGGTGACCTTGTGGGCGTTCAACATCGAGCTCAACATGTACGCCTTCGTCGGCATCATCATGCTCGTGGGCATCGTCAAGAAGAACGCCATCATGATGATCGATTTCGCGATCGAGGCGCAGCGCAAGGAAGGCAAGCCCGCCCCCGAGGCCATCTACCGGGCCTGCCTGGTCCGCTTCCGGCCGATCATGATGACTACGTTCGCCGCCCTCATGGGAAGCTTGCCGATTGCGCTTTCCTTCGGCGCCGGCGGAGACGCGCGCCGTCCGCTCGGCTTGGCGGTCGTCGGGGGACTCGTGCTCTCGCAGTTCCTCACCCTCTACATCACGCCCGTGATCTACGTCTACTTCGAGCGCTTCCAGCAGTGGCTCGCCGAGCGGCGCGGCACCCGCCACGTGGCGAAGCTGGGCGCGGCCGACTAGTACCCTCCTGACTTTCCCGAGCTGGCTGCAAGCGAAACGTCGAATTGACCGGCCGACTCGGTCCGGTCCAATTCGACGAGTTAGCAGGCCGTTGAAAAACGCTTCCCGCGTGAAAATCGAATTCCGCGCAAGTCGAGTTTCAGAGGGAAGCGTTTTTCTACGGCCTCCAATTTGGGGGATCCCAAGGGGGCGTAGCCCCCTTTTTCAACAACCTGTTAAACCGTATCGCGAACGCGATTACGGATTTAACTGTTTGTAGACGACGTCGGCGACCTTGAGCAGCTGTTCCTTTCTCACCTCGCCGGAAAGCGCGTAGCCGAAATTGCCGTTGACCCAGTAGAACACCGACACGCGGTCCTCCTGGCTGAAGCGGAAGGCGGTGTCGCGCGGTTCTCCTCTTTGCCTGGACACGTACAGCGTAAGGCGCTGTCCGCGCGCGTCCTGGTACATGAAGTGCGCGACCGGTCCCTGCGGTCCGGCAAGCAGGCGACCTCCCACCAGCTCGTAGCCGAGCGGCGCAAGTTTCGGCGCTTTCAGGGCCGTGCCCAGACGCTTGGACAGCCAGCTCACGAGATGCTCTTCCTCGTCGGCGTTCACCTCGACGGGATGGCGAACCTCGGGCGAGTACACCACGTGCGCGATCGCAGCCTGGCGCGCCAGCGACACCGGCACCATCTGCGGGGTGATCAACGTCCCGCGAGCGGTCCAGCCCAACCCGAGTCCGAGCGCGAATATCGCCGCAGCCGCCGCGTAGCCCCGCCACGCGCGCGGGCGCACGGCGAGCAGCGCCGCCGGCACGGGCTCGTCGAGCACCGGGTTGTAGAGCGAACGCAGGGCCGCGTTCTGCTCGGCATACGCGCGCACCCGCTCCGCGTCCTCCGGGTGAGAAGCGAGCCACGCCTCGACCTCGGCCCGAGCGCCCTCGGAGAGCGCGCCGTCGACGTATGCGTGCAGTTCGGCCTCCGTGACAGGCTTCACTTGACGACCTTCAACGGCACTACGATCTGGCCGCCGAGCAACTGCCGCAAGCGCTCGCGCGCCCGCGACAGGCGCGACATGACCGTCCCGATCGGGATGTCGAGCGCTTGGCTGACCTCCTCGTAGGTCAGCTGCTCCACCGCGACGAGGAGCAC
>DASPXL010000043.1:0-8819 GCA_035637375.1 Burkholderiales bacterium | reverse complement strand
GTAGTTCTTCGCTTCGCCTCCGTACTTCTTCGCCAGTACGTGCGTCATCGCCGCCGTCAGCGTCGTCTTCCCATGGTCCACGTGCCCGATCGTCCCCACGTTCACGTGCGGCTTGGTCCGCTCAAATTTGCTCTTCGCCATAAATTTTTCCCCTGCTGTTACCTTGTTCCATCGGTGCCGTTGGTGCGGATTGAACGCACGACCTCTCCCTTACCAAGGGAGTGCTCTACCACTGAGCTACAACGGCGAGGTGCGTTTCGATAAACTCGCGCCGCAGAAATCACTGGAGCGGGTGAAGGGAATCGAACCCTCGTCGTAAGCTTGGAAGGCTTCTGCTCTACCATTGAGCTACACCCGCGCCGTGCGACACTTCGCGACTGAACCCTTCGCAAAACCCTTCGAGGCGACCGATGACCTGGTGGAGGAGGTTGGATTCGAACCAACGTAGGCGCAAGGCCAACAGATTTACAGTCTGCCCCCTTTAACCGCTCGGGCACCCCTCCGAACGAAACCGCTGATTGTGCGTGGTTTTCACAGGACTGTCAATGCTCGCTGGCACGCATTTCGCTTTCGCGCCGGCGCAGATCCGGATTTGCCGGTGAAATCGCCCTGAACATCCCCGCCGGGCAGGGCCTTGTCTTCGCTCCGCGGGTCGGCGCGGCGCGCTCAGGCGCCGGCTTGCGGGGTGACGCGGCGGAGCTCCGTCCGCTCGAGCCGAGGCGGGTAGAATGAGGCCACATGAACGCCCCTGCCCGGCTCCACGAGGTCACGCTCGACGATAAATACACTCTCGATCGCGGCCGCGCCTTCATGACCGGCACCCAGGCGCTCGTGCGCCTGCCGATGCTGCAGCGCACGCGCGATCTCGCCGCCGGCCTCAACACCGGCGGCTTCATCTCCGGCTACCGCGGCTCGCCGATCGGCGGGTTTGACCAGGCCTTGTGGCGCGCCAGGAAATTCCTCGACGCAAATCACATCAAGTTCCAGCCCGGGGTCAACGAAGACCTCGCCGCTACCTCGATCTGGGGCACGCAGCAGGTGAACCTGTTTCCGGACGCGAAGTACGACGGCGTGTTCGCCATGTGGTACGGCAAGGGACCGGGCGTGGACCGCTGCGGCGACGTCTTCAAGCACGCCAATTCCGCGGGCACGTCCAAACACGGCGGAGTCCTCGTTCTCGCCGGGGACGATCACGCGGCGAAATCCTCGACGCTCGCGCACCAGAGCGAGCACGTCTTCAAAGCCTGCTGCATCCCGGTGCTCAATGCCTCGAGCGTCCAGGAATATCTCGACCTCGGCCTGCACGGCTTCGCGATGTCGCGTTTCTCCGGCTGCTGGGTCGCATTCAAATGCGTCACCGACGTGATCGAATCGGGCGCCGTGGTCGAGATCGACCCGCAGCGCGTGAGCATCGTGACGCCCCCGGACTTCGCCATGCCGCCGGGCGGCCTCAATATCCGCTGGCCCGATGGATTTCTCGAGCAGGAGGCGCGGCTGCTCGACTACAAGGTCTACGCGGCGCTCGCTTACTGCCGCGCGAACCGGCTCGACCGCATCGTATGGGACAGCCCGCGGGCCCGTCTCGGCATCGTGACCACCGGAAAGTCCTTCGGCGATACGCTGCAGGCGCTCGCCGACCTCGGCATCGACGAGCGCGTCGCCGCGGACGCCGGCATCCGCCTTTACAAGGTGGCGATGTCCTGGCCGCTCGAGCCGCTGGGCGCGCGCCGCTTCGCCGAGGGGCTCGAAGAGATCCTCGTCGTGGAGGAAAAGCGCCAGGTCATCGAGTACCAGATCAAGGAAGAGCTCTACAACTGGCGCGAGGGGATGCGTCCCCCGCGCGTGGTCGGCAAATTCGACGACAACGGCGAATGGTCGATCGCCGAAGGACAGCCCGCGGGGAACTGGCTTCTGCCGGCTCATTACGAGCTCTCCGCGGCTCTGATCGCCAAGGCGCTCGCCAACCGCTTCGCGAAGCTCGGGCTCGACCGCACGATGGGCGATCGCTACCGCGAGCGGGTCGCGTATCTCGAATTCAAGGAAAAGGCGCTCGCGAAGCCGCGCGTCGTGTCGGGCCGCCTGCCTTATTTCTGCTCCGGCTGCCCGCACAACACCTCGACGCAAGTGCCCGAAGGCAGCCGCGCGATGGCCGGAATCGGCTGCCATTTCATGGCGCTGTGGATGGACCGCAACACGGCGACCTTCACGCACATGGGCGGCGAGGGCGCTCCCTGGATCGGACAGGCGCACTTCACCGATTGCCCGCACGTGTTCGCCAATATCGGCGACGGGACTTATTTCCATTCGGGATTGCTTGCCATCCGCGCCGCGGTGGCCGCCGGCGTCAGCATGACCTACAAGATCCTCTACAACGACGCGGTGGCGATGACCGGCGGCCAGCACGTCGACGGTCCGCTCGACCCGGCGATGGTCTCGCGCCAGATCGCCGCCGAGGGCGTGAAGCCGATCGTGGCGGTGCTGGACGAGAAGGAGCCCTTGCCCGCCGGACTCGACTGGGCGCCGGGCGTGACGATCCGCCCGCGCGAGGAGCTCGACGCGGTGCAGCGCGAGCTGCGCGAAGCGAAAGGCGTGTCGGCGATCATCTACGTGCAGACCTGCGCGACCGAGAAGCGGCGCCGCAGGAAACGCGACGAGTTTCCGGATCCGCCCAAGCGCGTGGTGATCAACGAGCTCGTCTGCGAGGGTTGCGGCGACTGCAGCGTCCAGTCGAACTGCCTCTCGGTCGAGCCGCTCGAGACCGAGTTCGGCCGCAAGCGCACCATCAACCAGTCCTCGTGCAACAAGGACTACTCCTGCCTCAAGGGATTCTGCCCGAGCTTCGTCACGGTCGAAGGCGGCAAGCTGAAGAAGGGCAGAGCGGCATCGCCGGAAGGCGAAGCGGAATTTGCGCCCCTGCCGCAACCGGGGCAGAACGCTCTCGATCACCCGTTCGGCGTCCTCGTCACGGGAATCGGCGGCATGGGCGTGATCACCATCGGCCAGATCATGGCGGTGGCGGCGCACCTGGAGGGCAGGGGCGTCACCGTGCTCGACATGAGCGGCCTCGCGCAGAAGTTCGGGCCGGTGATGTCGCACGTGAGGATCGCGCGCTCGCCCGGGGAGCTTCATTCGGTGCGGGTCGGCACGGGAGCCGCCGACCTCGTGCTCGGCTGCGACCTCGTCGTCGCCTCGGGCGCCGAGGCGCTCTCGAAGATGAACGACAAGAGCACCAAGGTGCTGGTCAACGCGACGGTATCGCCGACCGCCGATTTCGTGAGGAACCCCGACTGGCAGCTTCCCGGAACCCAGCTGCAGGCGGACATCGTCGATGCAGCGGGCGCGAAAAACGTCGAGTTCCTACCGGCCGGAAAGCTCGCCACCGCGCTCCTGGGCGACGCCATCGCCACCAACATGTTCATGCTCGGCTACGCCTTCCAGAAGGGCTGGGTCCCGCTCGCTGAAAGGTCGCTCCTCCGCGCGATCGAGCTGAACGGCGTCGCCGTCGAATTCAACGGGAAGGCTTTCCTGTGGGGACGGCGCGCCGCGATCGATCTTGCGCGCGTCGAGCGGCTCGCGACCCCGGCCGAGATCATACCCATCTCGCAGGCCTTGTCGCGAAATCTCGACGAGCTGATCGCGCGCCGGGTCGAGTTCCTCACCGCTTATCAGGACGCGGCCTACGCGAATCGCTATCGCAAGCTGGTCGAGCGTGTCCGTGAAGTGGAAGCGCAAAGGGCGGGCGGCACCGCGCTCACCGAGGCCGTCGCCCGCTATTACTTCAAGCTGATGGCCTACAAGGACGAATACGAAGTGGCGCGGCTCTACTCCGATCCCGGGTTTGCGCGAAAGATCGAAGGCATGTTCGAGGGCGGCTACAAGCTGAAATTCCACCTTGCGCCGCCGATCTTCAACAAGCCCGATCCGCGCACCGGGGAGCCGAGGAAGTCCGAGTTCGGTCCCTGGATGATGGCGGCGTTCCGGGTCCTCGCGAAATTCAAGCGCCTGCGCGGGACGCCGTTCGATATCTTCGGGATGACGCAGGAGCGCAGGACCGAGCGGCGGCTGATCGGCGAGTACGAGGCGACCGTCGCCGAGCTGCTCGAGCGCCTGGACGGCGGGAACCAAAAACTCGCGGCGGAGATCGCGAGCGTGCCCGAGCACATCCGCGGCTTCGGCCACGTCAAGCGCCGCCATCTGGAGGAGGCGAAGAAGAAAGAAGCCGGGCTGCTCGCCGCGTTCCGGGCGGCGCGCCCCTCGGCGAGGGCCGCGTAGCATGTTCCTCACCCGCGCCGATCTCGAGAACGACCTGCTGCGGGCGACGTTCCGCAGGGTCAATCCGGAGGTGCGGGTGCTCACCGACGCGGAGCAGGAGGCCTCGCTCCGCGAAATTCTCGACCGGCACGAGCCGGGCGCGGACGTATGGCTGTTCGGCTACGGCTCGCTCGTCTGGAACCCGCTCGTCCATTACCAGGAGCGGCGCGTCGCGCGGCTGCACGGCTTTCACCGCAGCTTCTGCCTGTGGTCGCACGTCAACCGCGGCTCGCTGCAAAGGCCCGGGCTCGTGCTGGGACTCGACGCGGGCGGCAGCTGCCGCGGCGTGGCTTACCGTATCGCCGCTCAGCACGCCGAGGACGAGCTGCGGCTTCTGTGGCGGCGCGAGATGGTGCTCGGCGCCTATCGCCCTCGCTGGGCGAAGGTCGATTCGGGCGGGGAACCGCTGCAGGCCATCGCCTTTTTCGTCAACCGCGAGCACGCGAACTACGCCGGAAAGCTGCCGCTCGAAACCGTCATCAAGACCCTGGTGAGCACGCGCGGCCAGCTCGGCACGCCGGCCGAGTATCTGATCGAGACGGTGCGCGGCCTCATCGAGCACGGCGTGCGCGACCCGTATCTGCTCGAGCTGCGCAAGCGGGTGCTCGCCATGCATCCGGAACTTGCTCCCACCCACGCGCGATAGCGCTCGCGCCTCTCCGGCGCGAGCGGGGTGAGAATCGAAATGCCGGATCCCGCCGGCCAGACGATTTTCGGCGCCATCGAGCACCAGGTGGTCGAGCACGCGCCGTCACGCTAGACGGCGGCGGCGCGAGTATCATTCTGGGGAAATATGGGGTGGGCGTCGGAGCTTGCGTTCGCGGCCTGGCACTCTCGGGGGAAAATTGGCCAAGATTCTGGTGATCGAGGGCGACCTCAGCTTCCTCGAGCTGGTGCGCGTGCACCTCGCGGGCGCAGGGCACGAGGTCGTAACGGCGGAGGACGCGGCGCTCGGCCTGCGCGCCATCATCGGCGAGGTCCCCGATCTCATCGTCCTGGACATTTTCGTCCCCTACCTCGACGGATTCGAGCTGCTCAAGGCGCTGCGCACCGATCCGGCGACCAAGCCCATCCCGGTGATCGTGCTGACGGGACGCACCGACGACGAAACCTACGCGCGGGCGCGCAAGCTCGGCGTGGCCGATTTCTTCACCAAGCCGGTCGAGCGCGACCAGCTGATCAGGTCGATCGAGAGGCTGCTCGCCCCGCGCCGGACGGACCCCGGAGCCCGCTGAGCCGGGCTAGGCCTTGGCTTCTTCGCGCAAGGCGCGGCGGAGGATCTTGCCCACGTTCGTCTTGGGCAATTCCTTCCTGAACTCGATATGCCTGGGCCGCTTGTAGCCGGTGAGATTGGCCTCGCAGTGCCTGCGGATGTCGGCCTCGGAGAGCGCTGGATCCCTTCTCACCACGAAGAGCTTGGGCACTTCGCCGGAATGGTCGTCGGGCACGCCGATGACCGCGCACTCGAGCACGCCCGGGTGCATCATCACCACCGACTCGATCTCGTTCGGGTACACGTTGAACCCGGACACGAGCAGCATGTCCTTCTTGCGATCGACGATCCTCACGTAGCCTTTCTCGTCCATCACGCCGATGTCGCCCGTGGCGAGAAAGCCGTCGGCGCCGAGCACCTTGGCGGTCTCGCCGGGGCTCCTCCAGTAGCCCTTCATCACCTGCGGGCCGCGCACGCGGATCTCCCCGGGCGAGCCGAGCGGCGCTTCCTTTCCGTCGTCCGCGCGCAGCATCACTTCCGTGGACGAGATCGGCAGGCCGATCGAGCCGTTGTAATCCTCGAGGTCGAGCGGATTGATGGTCACCGCGGGCGAGGTTTCCGAGAGGCCGTAGGCCTCGACCAGCGTGCAGCCGGTCATTTTTTTCCAGCGGTCGGCCACCGCCTTCTGCACCGCCATTCCGCCCCCCAGGGCGACCTTGAGGTGGGAGAAATCGATCTTGGTGAAATCGGGATGATTCATGAGCGCGTTGAACAGCGTGTTCACTCCCGTAAACATGGTGAACTTGTGCCTGCGCAGCTCTTTCACGAATGCGGGAATGTCGCGCGGATTGGTGATGAGGATGTTGCAGCCGCCGGCCTTCATCATGAGCAGGCAGTTGGCCGTCAGCGACAGGATATGGTAGAGCGGCAGCGCGGTGACGATCGCCTGCGGCTCGTCTTTCACGAACGGCTCCAGCCACGCCGCGGCTTGCTCGAGGTTGGCGAGGATGTTCCGGTGCAGCAGCACCGCGCCCTTGGACAGACCGGTCGTGCCGCCGGTGTATTGCAGGAACGCGACGTCCTCGTGGCCGACATCGGTCGGCTTGAGCTGCAAACGCGCCCCTTCCCCGAGCACCGCGTTGAAGCGCAGCGCGCCGGGGATCTCCCACCGCGGAACCATCTTCTTGACGTTGCGCACGACGAAATTGACGATCGGGCCCTTGAAGCCGAGCAGGTCGCCGAGCGCGGCGACCGCCACGTGCCTCACCGGGGTCCTCGCGACCACCTGCTGGAGCACGTGGGCGAAGTTCTCCAGGATCACGATCGCCTCGGCGCCCGAGTCCTTGAGCTGGTGCTCGAGCTCGCGCGCGGTGTAGAGCGGATTGACGTTGACCACGACGAATCCGGCCCGCAGGATGCCGAAGACGCATACCGGGTACTGCAGGCAATTGGGCATCATCACCGCGACGCGCGCGCCCCTCGCGAGGCCCTTCGCCTGCAGCCACGCGCCGAAATCCCGCGACAGGCGGTCGAGGTCCCCGAAGCTGATCGTCTTGCCCAGGTTGTAATAGGCGGGGCGATCGCGGTAGCGCGCAACGTTCTTTTCGAACAGATCCCCTATCGAGCGGTATTGGCGATAGTCGATCTCGGCCGGAACACCCGGCGGATAATGCCTGAGCCAGATTTTATCCATGACTCTCCTCCTCTTGCCGCGCCTCTGCGGGGCGCCTGGTCGAGTCCGGTCGGCGCGGGGAACGCAGCGCCTGCGCCCTGGAACACACGCTAGGTTATCGCGTTTGCGCGCTGGATGCTCGCAATCATGCTGCTCACCAGCAGAAACTCGCGCCGTCCCTCCCGGCTCGCCGCCTGGGCGCGCAGCTCGTCGAAGTTCTTCCTGCGCCCTTCCTCCGATTTCTCGTTGAGCCGCTTGAGGTTTCTGATCGAGTGCTCCTGGACATACTCGAGGTTCACGGTGCGCCTCTGGCGAACGTAGAGGTCGAGGAGCGTCTCGTCGGCCTCGCCGCGGCAGACCTTGCCGAGCTTCTCGGTGAGGTTGAACGAGTCGTGGATGCCCCCGTTCAATCCGAAGGCGCCCATGGGATTGTTGAGATGCGCCGCGTCGCCGGCGAGCAGAACGCGCCCCAGCCTGAAATCTTTCGCCACGCGCTGGTGCACCTTGTAGATGCTCTTGTACTTGACCTGGTAGCGCTCCTTCCTCGGCAGGAAGTTCTGCATGCGCCGCTCGACCATCTCCTCCGACAGCGTCACCGCGTCCTCCTCCTCGGGCGGGACGGGGAAGATCACCCTCCAGATCCCCGGCGGCCCGTCGTCCGGCATCTTGAAAAGCGCGGCCCATTCTTCCGGATCGGCGAGATACGCGTTCAGGGCATAGCCGTGCGGCGCGTAGTCGTAGGGCGTGCTCGCGACGACGAAGCGCTCGTCCCAGGTGAAGCCGTCGAACCCCACGTCGGTGCACTTGCGCACGGTGCTGCGGCCGCCGTCGGCGCCGACCAGCCATTCGGCGTCGAACGTTTCCGTCCCACCCGGCGTCGCCGCGATCACCGTCACCTTGTCGGCGGCCTGCGAGAGGTCGGTCACCTTGTGCGAGAAACACACCCGGGCGTTCGGGTATTCTCTGAGCTTCGAAAGAATGATCGGTGTCAGCCGGTGCTGCTCCAGGTGCAGCCGGTAGGGATAGGGCGTGAGGTCCCCGATCTCGGTGACGTCCCATTCGACGATGACGCCCTCCCTGCGGTCGCGGATCTGCCAGCGCGGAACCTTGATCGCCGTCTTGTGCATCTCCTCGGTGATGCCGTAAGGGGCCATCATCTCGAGCGAGGGCGGATGGTAGGTGCCCGCGCGCAGGTCGAAGCTCAAGCCCGGCTCGGCCTCGAGAACGAGCACCGAGACGTCCTGTTTCGCGAGCGCGAGCGCGGTCAGCAGCCCGACCGGCCCCGCGCCGGCGACGATGACTTGGGGGGGGTTTGCCATTATTCCGGGTTTATCTTACCGCGGCGCCTCGGCTGGGCGCACCCGGAGCGCGAGCGCGATGCAGGCGAACGTCCCCGCCGCCGAGAGGATGCCGATCATCCAGTAACGGGTCAGCTCGCCCTCGACCGAGCGGCCCACGACGAGGCTCGCAACGAAGGAGGCCGCGCCGGCGGCGAGCTGCTGGATCGAGGCATTGAAGCTCATCACGCTGCCGCGCAGGCGCGGCTCGGCACCCGAGGTGATCAGCGCCATCGCCGGCACCATGCGCGCCGTGGACGCCGCGAACATCAGCATCGAAACGAGC
>DASPXL010000042.1:0-3124 GCA_035637375.1 Burkholderiales bacterium | reverse complement strand
GGCGCTCGAAGACGGCTACGGCGAGACGCGCCTGTCGCGCGACAAGGCGAAGCGCCTCGCGGCCTGGCTCGATCTGGAAAAGGCCCTCGAAGCCGGCACTCTCGTGAAGGGGATCATTTCGGGCAAGGTGAAGGGCGGCCTTACCGTTATGACCAACGGGATCCGCGCCTTTCTTCCGGGTTCCCTGGTCGATATCCGCCCCGTCAAGGACACCGTGCCCTACGAGGGCAAGGAGATGGAGTTCAAGGTCATCAAGCTTGATCGGAAAAGAAACAACGTAGTGGTTTCACGGCGCGCGGTGCTCGAAGCCTCGCAAGGCGCCGAGCGCGAGGCGCTGCTCGCCAACCTGCAGGAAGGAGCGACGGTCAAGGGCATCGTCAAGAACATCACCGACTACGGCGCGTTCGTGGACCTGGGCGGAATCGACGGTCTGCTGCACATCACCGATCTCGCCTGGCGGCGCGTGAAGCACCCCTCCGAAGTGCTCGCCGTCGGCGACGAGGTCACGGCCAAGGTGCTCAAGTTCGACACCGAGAAGAACCGCGTGTCGCTCGGACTGAAGCAGCTCGGCGAAGATCCCTGGGTGGGACTGTCGCGCCGTTATCCGACCGGGACGCGGCTTTTCGGCAAGGTGACCAATCTCACCGACTACGGCGCTTTCGTCGAGGTCGAGCAGGGCATCGAGGGACTGGTGCACGTGTCCGAGATGGACTGGACCAACAAGAACGTGCATCCGTCCAAGGTGGTCGCGCTCGGCGACGAGGTCGAGGTCATGATCCTGGAGATCGACGAGGAACGGCGCCGCATCTCGCTCGGGATGAAGCAGTGCCAGCCGAATCCGTGGGAAGAGTTCGGAACCAACTTCAAGAAAGGCGACAAGGTCCGCGGCCCGATCAAGTCGATCACCGACTTCGGCATCTTTATCGGGCTGCCCGGAGGAATAGACGGTCTGGTGCATCTTTCGGACCTCTCCTGGACGCAGCCCGGCGAGGAGGCGGTGAGGAATTTCAAGAAGGGCGAGGAGGCCGAGGCGCAGGTGCTGTCGATCGACGTCGAGCGCGAGAGGATCTCGCTCGGCATCAAGCAGCTCGAGGGCGACCCTTTCAACAATTTCGTCGCGAGCCACGAAAAGGGCAAGCTCGTCCAGGGCACCGTCAAGTCGGTCGATGCCAAGGGGGCGGTGATCGACCTGACGGGCGACGTCGAGGGTTACCTGCGCGCTTCCGAGATCTCCCGCGACCGCGTCGAGGACGCCCGCAACCATCTCAAGGAAGGCGACAGCGTCAACGCGATGATCATCAACGTCGACCGGAAGAACCGCACGATCAATCTTTCGGTCAAGCAGAAGGACCTTGCCGACGAGAACGAGGCGATGGCCAAGCTCCAGAGCGAAAGCGCCGCCAGCACCGGCAGCACCAACCTCGGCGCGCTGCTGAAGGCGAAACTGGACAACAAGAACGTTCAACAGTAACCGGGGTCCGGAATGACCAAGTCCGAACTGATCGCGAGGCTCGCGGCGCGCTATTCGCAGCTCGTCGCAAAGGACGCCGAATATACGGTCAAGATGATCCTGGACGCGATGACGCAGAGCCTGGTGAAGGCCGAGCGCATCGAGATCCGCGGCTTCGGCAGCTTCGGGCTCAATCACCGGCCGGCGCGCGTCGGCCGCAATCCGAAATCGGGCGAGAAGGTCCACGTGCCGGAGAAATACGTCCCGCACTTCAAGGCGGGCAAGGAGCTGCGCGAGAGGGTCGACCAGAAATAGGAGGCTCGGCCGGCGGCGTGCGGGCGGCGGCATCGACGAGGTGCCGCCGTTTTGCTTTATCGGAGGCCGCTCCGGTGGTTCCAGAACGGCCTCCTTCGGGACAAATGTGCCAAGCATGAAATTCATCACTCCTCTGTCGTGGCTGCTGCGGGCGCTGCTGTTTCTCGCGATATTCGCGTTCGCGCTCATGAATACGGATCCGGTGACCCTGCGCTTCTTCCTCGGGCAGACCTGGCAGACGCCGATGATCGTCGCGCTGCTCCTGTTTTTCGCCTCCGGCGCGGCGCTCGGGGTTGTTGCCTGCCTCGCGCGCCTCGCCCGCCAGCGCCGCGAAATCCTGAGGCTCAAGCGCGAGCAGCGCTCGCGCGGCGATCGCGCCCCGCCGCCGCAGACTTAAGGCCCATCGCGCATGGACTTCGAGCTCTGGTGGCTGTTCGGATTCGCCCTGTTCTTCGGGCTGGGCTGGCTCGCCGCGCGCATCGACATCAAGCAGCTGCTGTCGGAATCGCGGCAGCTGCCGCGCTCCTACTTCAAGGGCCTCAATTTCCTGCTCAACGAGCAGCCCGACAAGGCGATCGAGGCGTTCATCGAGGTGGTCAAGGTCGATCCGGAGACCGTCGAGCTGCATTTTGCGCTGGGGAGCCTGTTTCGCCGGCGCGGGGAGACCGAGCGGGCGATCCGCATGCACCGCAACCTTCTCGAGCGCCCGGACCTGGGGGGGGAGCAGCGGCTGCACGCGATGGTCGAGCTCGGGCAGGACTACCTCAAGGCCGGGCTGCTCGACCGCGCCGAGGAGGTGTTCCTCAAGCTCAAGAACTCGCCGCATCGCGCCGAGGCGCTCGGGTTCCTGCGCGAGATCTATCAGCAGGAAAAGGACTGGGTGAAGGCCGTCGGGATCGCGCGCGAGCTGGAAAAGGAGTCCGGTGAGTCCGCGCAGAAGGAAATTGCGAACTACTACTGCGAGCTTGCGATGTCGGACACGACGCATTCGCGCCCGGACGGAGCAAAGCGCCATCTGGACGCGGCGCTCGCCGCCCACCGCAAATGCGTCCGCGCCAACATCATTATGGGCGATCTCACCGCCGGCTCAGGCGACCATGCCGGCGCGATCGAAGCCTGGAAGCGGATCGAGCAGCAGAACCCGGCGTATCTCGCGCTGGTCGCGCAGCGCCTGCTCGACAGCCACCGCGCGCTCGGGCGCATGGACGAAGGCCTGACGCTTTTGCGCGGCTACCTCGCGAGCTTTCCTTCGCTCGATCTGCTCGACGTCGCCTTCCAGTCGACGCTCGACGCGGAAGGCCCCGAAGCGGCCTACAAGCTGGTGAAGGACGAGCTGCGGCGCAACCAGACGCTGCTCGG
>DASPXL010000041.1:0-1917 GCA_035637375.1 Burkholderiales bacterium | reverse complement strand
TACATGTTCGACAGCGCCACGCCGGCGCTCGAGCCGAACCAGATCATCGAGCCGCCGAATCCGACGCCGTAGGCGAGATAGCCCCAGTCGTAGCCGCCCTGCTTCAGCGCCAACGCGGTCAACGGAATGTTGTCGAACACGGCTGAAACGAATCCGAGTCCCAACGACGTGTGCCAAGACGCCGCGGGCAGCTTCTCCACCGGCATCATGGTGGCCGACAGGACCAGCGACAGCAGAAAAATGCTTCCCTTGAAGCTCTCGGGAAGCACTTCCCAATCGGGACGACGCAGGGGAGCGGTAAGCAGCAGCGCGATCACGACTGATGCCCCGATGAAGGGAAACCGGTCGGAGATCTCCGGAAACTTCACGTTCATCACGACATTGGTGACGATGGCGGCGATCAGGATGAAAAACACGATTCCGAGCCGAGGCCAGTCGACGTGGATGTGCTGGTGCTCGTGCCTGAGGATCGGCGAATACCGCTGCTGCTGGATCGCCGCCGGAATGCCGCAGACGACGAGCGCGACCGCCGCGGCCACGTAGGCTTCCAGCACGTCGAGCGGGTTCACTCCGTCGATCCACATCATCGTGGTGGTGGTGTCGCCCACGACGCTGCCCGAGCCGCCCGCGTTCGACGCGGCGACGATGGCGGCGAGATAACCGATGTGCACCTTGGCGCGGAACAAGGTGTGCGCCATTGCGCCTCCGATCAGCGCCGCGGCGATGTTGTCCAGGAACGAGGACAGCACGAACACGATCACGAGCAGCGCGAAGCAGCCTTTCCAGTCGTGCGGAAGGATCCGCGGGAGCTCCGCAGGCACGCGTGTCTTCTCGAAGTGCCGCGACAGCAGCGCGAAGCCGAGAAGAAGACACAGCAGGTTGGTCAGAATCACCCATTCTTGCCCAAGATGCGCAAGCAGCCCCGGAATGCCGGCGCCCGACTTGAAGCCGGTGAAGCCGAGCTTGTACAGAGTGATGATCGCCAGGCCGGTCAGCGCCACCCTGAGAGTGTGATGATGGAACAGCGCCACGCCGAGCAGCGTGAGCCCGAACAGGATGAAATCGACCGGAACTCCGAACACCGCCGGCCCGTCGGCTGCATGCGCCGAGATCGGCGCCGCCAGCGCGAACCCCGCCGGACCCAACGTCAACGCGATTCGCATCATCCTCCCCTTTTCCATCAGCCGCGCACGAGAACGATATGCACCCTATACGGCCCGTGCGCGCCGAGCACGATCGTCTGATCGATATCGGCGGTGCGCGAGGGGCCGGAGACGAAATTGATCGCGCGCGGCAGCTCGCGCAATTCTCCGCGCGCTAGGTCCCATGCCTGCTCCATGTGAGTCACGATGCGGGCCGCGGGGACGATGGCGACATGCGTCTCGGGAAGAAGGCTCACCGAGGCCGGCGTGCCCGGACCCGATGCGAGCACGAGCGTCCCGGTCTCGGCGATCGCGGCGAAAGCCCCGGTCACGCCGACGGGATCGCCGTCCTTGGCGCCGCGCGACTCCAGCGCCAGCCCCGCGCCCTTCCAGTCGAGATGCGCGAGCTGCGGCCAGACGCATCCGGACAGAGGAAGGTTGCCCGCTTTCAGGTAGCGTGCGACCGCGGCCGGAACATCGGCCTCGGTCGCGACCTCCTCGGTCGTGCACTGCGTCGACTCGGCCCGCGCGCGGAAGCGCGCCGCGACGTCGCCCTCGACCTTCGGCAGCGTTCCGCGCGGGTGCGCGCGCAGATAGGTCTCGACCGCCTCGAGCTCGGCCTGCGACGGCCGGTTCCCGCCGCGGCCTTGCGCCTTGCGGATGCGCGCGAGGATTTTTTCGCGGGCGCTCACGCTTCCAGCGCCTTGACCATGTCCTCGACGACCTTCTTCGCGTCGCCGAACACCATCATGGTCTTGTCCATGTAGAAAAGCGG
>DASPXL010000040.1:0-5369 GCA_035637375.1 Burkholderiales bacterium | reverse complement strand
TCTGCTTTCCGGCTCGCCGCTGGCGGGTTGCTACAATACCGGCGTGAAGACGACTCACAAGCTTTTCCTCGTGGGCATGATGGGCGCCGGAAAAACCACCGTCGGCCGCCAGCTCGCCAAGCGTCTCGGCAAGGCGTTTTGCGACAGCGACCGCGAAATCGAGGCGCGCACCGGCGTGCGCGTCGCCGTGATCTTCGACATTGAAGGCGAGGCGGGCTTTCGCAGGCGCGAAGCCGAAGTGATCGAACGGGTGACCGCCCTGGACAACGTCGTGCTCGCCACCGGCGGAGGCGTGGTGCTCGATCCGCGCAACCGCGAGCATCTCCGGACCCGCGGATTCGTGATCTACCTGCACGCGCAGCCCGCGGTGCTGGGGCAGCGCACCCGCAGCGACAAGTCCCGGCCGCTTCTGCAAGACGGCGACCCGCGCGATCGGCTCGAGAAGCTCTACGCGGAGCGCGATCCCCTGTATCGCGAGGTCGCGGACCTGGTGATCGATACCGGCCGCCAGAGCGTCGGCTCGTTGCTCGCGCAGGTGCTGGCGAAATTCGGCGAAGCGTGCAAACTCTCGGCGTAGCGCTCGGCGAGCGCTCCTACCCCATCCACATCGGCACGGGGCTGCTCGACCGGACCGATCTCGTTCTGCCCTGCCTCGCGCAGAAGAAAGTGGCCGTCGTGACCAATACGACGGTCGCCCCCCTTTTCATGGAGCGCCTCGCCGGCGCGCTCGCCCGCGGGGGCGTCGAGGTGGTCCGCATCGTGGTCGCCGACGGGGAGGAGCACAAGGACTGGCGAACGCTCAACACGATCTTCGACGCGCTTATCGAGCAGCGCTGCGGGCGCGACTGCACTCTCGTCGCCCTCGGGGGCGGAGTGATCGGGGACCTGGCGGGCTTTGCCGCCGCCACGTATCAGCGCGGGGTGCAGTACATCCAGGTTCCCACGACGCTCCTCGCTCAGGTGGATTCGTCGGTCGGCGGCAAGACCGCGATCAACCATCCGCTCGGGAAAAACATGATCGGCGCCTTTCATCAGCCAAAGCTGGTGCTCGCCGACCTCGATACCCTGAAGACCTTGCCCGAGCGCGAGCTGCGCGCCGGCCTCGCCGAGGTGATCAAGCACGGCCTGATCCGCGATGCGGCGTTTTTCGGCTGGCTCGAAGCGAATCTCGACCCCCTGCTCGCGCGCGACGCCGATGCGCTCGGCCAGGCGGTGATGCGCTCGGTCGCGATCAAGGCCGAAGTCGTCGGCAAGGACGAGCGCGAGCGCGGCTTGCGCCAGCTGCTCAATTTCGGCCACACCTTCGGCCACGCCATCGAGACGGGCCTGGGTTACGGCGCCTGGCTGCACGGCGAGGCGGTCGCCGCCGGAATGGCCATGGCCGCGGACCTGTCGCGCGAGCTCGGGTTTCTTTCGGAGGCCGACGCAGGCCGCATCGGGTCGCTGCTGAAGCGCGCCGGACTTCCCATTGCCGCGTCGGGGATCGACTCGAAACGCATGCGCCAGCTCATGAGCGTGGACAAGAAGGCGAGAGAGGGCCGGATCCATTTCGTCCTGCTGGAACGCCTGGGCGCTGCGACGCTCAGGTCGGACGTTCCATCTGCGGCGATCGAGCGCACGCTTTCGCGCCTGGCCGCCTAAGTGGGCGCTGACGACGCCGGGATTGCTGCCCTGCAGCGCAGCTGCTAAGCACTTGAGGCAGCAAGGAAACGCAGGTATAGTCCAAGAACCCGGCGTTGAAAAGCGTCCCGTCGATGGATTGGGCCGCCGGCAACCTTAGTTCTTGACCCGAGCGTGAATCCAAGCTTCCGCCCCGAGCCCCAGGGCCTGTACCACCCGGCAAACGAGCACGATGCGTGCGGCGTGGGCTTTGTCGCCCACATCAAAGGCAGGAAATCGCATTCGATCGTCGAGCAGGGGCTCACGGTCTTGCGCAATCTCACCCACCGGGGTGCCGTGGGCTGGGACCCGAAGCTCTCCGACGGCGCGGGCTGCCTGATCCAGATTCCCGACAAATTCTTCCGCGAGGTCATGGCAAAGCAGGGCGTGAAGCTGCCTCCCTCGGGCCAATACGGCGTAGGCATGGTGTTTCTGCCGCGCGATCCGGCATCGCGCCTCGCCTGCGAGTACGAGATCGAGCGCGCGGCCAAGGACGAGGGACAGGTGCTGCTCGGCTGGCGCGACGTGCCGGTGGACAACAGCGACCTCGCGGAGCCGGCCAAGCGTATCGAGCCGGTGATGCGCCAGGTGTTCATCGGCCGCGGAAAGAAATTGACCGTCACGGATGCGCTGGAGCGCAAGCTCTACATCATCAGAAAGAGCGCGGGCCATGCGATCCAGGCGCTCAAGCTCGCGCACGGCAAGGAGTTCTACGTACCGTCGATGTCGGCGCGCACCGTGTGTTACAAGGGCATGCTGCTTGCCCACCAGGTGGGCGAGTACTACAAGGACCTCCAGGATCCGCGCGTCGAATCCGCGCTCGCGCTCGTCCACCAGCGCTTCTCGACGAACACTTTCCCGTCGTGGGACCTCGCGCATCCGTTCCGCATGATCTGCCACAACGGCGAGATCAATACGCTGCGCGGCAACGTCAACTGGATCCGCGCGCGCCAGGGCGCGATCTCGAGCCCGGTGCTCGGCAAGGATCTCGACAAGATCTGGCCGCTGATCTACGACGGGCAGTCCGACTCGGCCTCGTTCGACAACGCGCTCGAGCTGCTGGTCATGGGCGGGTACTCGGTCGCCCACGCCATGACGATGATGATCCCGGAGGCCTGGGAGAATCACACGCTGATGGACCCGGCGCGGCGCGCATTCTACGAATACCACGCGGCGATGATGGAGCCCTGGGACGGCCCGGCCTCGATTGCCTTCACCGACGGCCGCCAGATCGGGGCGACGCTCGACCGCAACGGCCTGAGGCCGTCGCGCTACATCGTGACCGCCGACGACCTCGTGATCATGGGATCGGAATGCGGCTGCCTGCCGGTGTCCGAGGAGAAAGTCGTCAAGAAATGGCGCTTGCAGCCCGGCAAGATGTTCTTGGTCGACCTCGAGAAAGGCCGCATCATCGACGACAAGGAGTTGAAGGACTCGCTCGCCGGCACCAAGCCCTACGCCGAGTGGATCGAGCGGATCCGCGTCAAGCTCGACGAAGTGGAAACCGAAAAGACTCCGCCGTTGAAGAGCGCGGTGCAGTTGCTCGACCGCCAGCAGGCGTTCGCTTATACGCAGGAAGACATCAGGTTCCTCATGACGCCGATGGCGGCGAACGGCGAGGAGCCCGTGGGCTCGATGGGGAACGACTCGCCGCTCGCGGTGCTGTCGAACAAGGACAAGACGCTCTATCACTACTTCAAGCAGCTGTTCGCGCAGGTGACCAATCCGCCGATCGATCCGATCCGCGAGGAGCTGGTGACCTCGCTCGTGTCCTTCATCGGGCCGAAGCCGAACCTGCTCGGCATCGACGAAATGAACCCGCCGCTGCGCTTGGAGGTCAGCCAGCCGGTGCTCGATTTCTTCGAGATGGAGAAGATCCGGTACATCGAGCGCTACACCGGCGGCAAGTTCCGCTCGCTCGAGCTCGACATCACCTACCCGCTCGCGTGGGGCAAAGAGGCGATCGAGGCGCGCTTGGCGTCGCTCTGCGCTCAGGCCGAGGACGCGGTGCGCGCGGGGTATTCGATCATCGTGGTGTCCGACCGGCTCGTCGATCGCGAGCGCGTGGCGATCCCCGCATTGCTCGCCTTGTCCGCAATCCACCAGCACCTGGTGGCCAAGGGCCTGCGCACCAGCGCCGGCCTCGTCGTCGAGACCGGCTCGGTCCGCGAGGTGCACCATTTCGCCCTGCTCGGCGGCTACGGGGCCGAAGCCGTGCACCCCTATCTCGCGCTCGAGACTTTGCTCGAGCTTGCCGCAAAAGGCCACCTCGGGCCGGAGATCGACGGCAGGAAGGCGATCAAGAACTACGTCAAGGCGATCGGCAAGGGCCTGAAGAAGGTGATGTCCAAGATGGGCATCTCGACCTACATGTCCTATACCGGCGCGCAGATCTTCGAGGCGGTGGGTTTGGCCGGCTCTCTCGTGGAAAAATACTTCACGGGCACGACCTCTTCGATCGAGGGCATAGACATCTTCCAGGTTGCCGAAGAAGCGATCCGCATCCACAAAACTGCGTTCGACGAGGACGACCCGGTGCTGAAATCGATGCTCGACGCGGGCGGCGAGTACGCCTGGCGCGTGCGCGGCGAGGAGCATATGTGGACGCCCGATGCGATCGCGAAATTGCAGCAGTCGGCGCGGCGGAACTCCCCGCAGGCATACAGGGAATACGCCGCCATCATCAACGACCAGTCGAAGCGCCACATGACGTTCCGCGGGCTGTTCGAGTTCCGCTTCGGCGAGGTGAAGCCCGTCCCGATCGAGGAGGTCGAACCCGCCGCCGAGATCGTCAAGCGCTTCTCGACCGGCGCGATGTCGCACGGCTCGATTTCGGTCGAGGCGCACACCACGCTCGCGGTGGCGATGAACCGTCTGGGCGGCAAATCGAACACCGGCGAAGGCGGCGAGGACCGCCGCCGCTTCGCACCCGTAAAAGCGGGCGAAACGCTGCGCTCGCGACTGGGCGCGAACCGGGTCGCAAAGGACATCGAGCTCAAGGAAGGCGACGTCTTGAAATCGAAGATCAAACAGGTCGCCTCCGGCCGGTTCGGCGTGACCGCCGAATATCTCGCGAGCGCCGAGCAGATCCAGATCAAGATGGCCCAGGGCGCGAAGCCCGGCGAGGGCGGCCAATTGCCCGGACGCAAGGTCTCCGATTACATCGCCGAGATCCGCTACTCGACTCCCGGCGTGGAGCTGATCTCGCCGCCGCCGCATCACGACATCTACTCGATCGAGGACCTGGCGCAGCTGATCCATGACCTGAAGAACGCGAATCCTTCCGCGTCCATCTCGGTGAAGCTGGTTTCGGAAGTTGGCGTCGGGACCGTCGCCGCGGGCGTCTCGAAAGCCAAGTCCGACCACGTCACCATCTCCGGGCACGACGGCGGCACGGGGGCCTCGCCGTGGTCGTCGATCAAGCACGCGGGCACGCCCTGGGAACTCGGGCTTGCGGAGACCCAGCAGACGCTTGTGCTCAACCGCCTGCGGGGCCGCATCGCCGTGCAGGTGGACGGGCAGATCAAGACCGGCCGCGACGTGGTGATCGGCGCGATCCTGGGAGCGGATGAATTCGGTTTCGCGACGGCGCCGCTGGTGGTGAGCGGCTGCATCATGATGCGCAAGTGCCACTTGAACACCTGCCCGGTCGGCGTTGCGACCCAGGACCCGGTCCTGCGCAAGAAGTTCTCCGGGAAGCCCGAATACGT
>DASPXL010000039.1:0-3022 GCA_035637375.1 Burkholderiales bacterium | reverse complement strand
GGCGCGGGCGGCGCGGGCCTGCGCGCCGCGCTGCAGCTCTCGGAAAGCGGACTCTCGGTCGCCGTGCTGTCGAAGGTGTTTCCGACGCGCTCGCATACCGTAGCCGCGCAGGGCGGCATCGGCGCGGCGCTCGGCAACATGGGCGAGGACTCCTGGCTGTGGCACATGTACGACACCATCAAGGGCTCGGACTGGCTCGGCGACCAGGACGCGATCGAGTTCATGTGCCGCGAAGCGCCGAAGCTCGTGTACGAGCTGGAGCATTTCGGCATGCCGTTCGACCGCAACGAGAACGGCACCGTCTATCAGCGGCCGTTCGGCGGCCATTCGCAGAATTTCGGCGAGCGGCCGGTGCAGCGCTCCTGCTGCGCGGCCGACCGCACCGGGCACGCGATGCTGCACACGCTGTATCAGAGGAACGTCCGGGCGCGCACCCAGTTTTTCGTCGAGTGGATGGCGCTCGACCTCATCCGGGACTCGGGCGGCCAGGTGCTCGGCGTGACCGCGCTCGAGATGGAGTCGGGCGAGGTGATGATCCTGCACGCGCGCGCGACCCTGTTCGCCACCGGCGGCGCGGGGCGGATTTTCTGGTCGACGACCAACGCTTTCATCAATACCGGCGACGGCCTGGGCATGGCGGCGCGCGCCGGGATTCCCCTCGAGGACATGGAGTTCTGGCAGTTCCACCCGACCGGGGTGGCCGGGGCGGGCGTCCTGATCACCGAGGGCGTGCGCGGGGAAGGGGGTTACCTTCTCAACAAGAGCGGGGAGCGCTTCATGGAGCGCTACGCGCCGAACCTGAAGGATCTCGCGTCGCGCGACGTGGTGTCGCGGGCGATGGCGACCGAGATCAAGGACGGGCGGGGCGCCGGCCCGCACGGCGATTACCTGCTGTTGAAGCTGGACCATCTCGGGCCGGAGGTGATCGACAAGCGCCTGCCTGGGATCCGCGAGATCTCCAAGAAGTTCGCCAATATCGATCCGGTGAAGGACCCCATCCCCGTGGTGCCGACAGTGCACTACATGATGGGCGGCATCCCGGCCAATTACCTGGGCGAGGTGGTCGTGCCCCAGGGGACCAACCCAGAAGCCGTGGTCCCGGGCTTTTATGCGGCGGGGGAATGCGCCTGCGCCTCGGTGCACGGCGCCAACCGCCTCGGCACGAATTCCCTGACCGATCTGCTCGTTTTCGGCAAGGCGGCCGCCGAATCGATGGTCAAATTCCTCAAGGAGAATCCGGGCCGCAAGGACCCGCCCAAGGACTCGGCCGAGCGGACCCTTTCGCGCCTGGCGAGGCTCGACAACCAGAAGAACGGGGAATCCGTCGCCGAGGTGGCGACGGAGATGCGCCGCACGATGCAGTCGCACTGCGGGGTGTTCCGCTTCCCGGATACGCTCGCCGAGGGCGTGAAGAAAATCCGCGGCATCGCGGACCGGGCGTCGCGCACCCAGATCAAGGACAAGAGCCGGGTCTTCAACACCGCGCGGCTGGAGGCCCTGGAGCTCGACAACCTGGTCGAGGTGGCGCGCGCCTCGATGGTATCGGCGGAGGCGCGCAAGGAATCCCGCGGCGCGCACGACCGCTCCGACCATCACCAGCGCGACGACGTCAACTGGCTCAAGCACACGCTGTGGTACAAGGACGGCGACCGGCTCGAATACAAGCCGGTGCACATGAAGCCGCTCACCGCGCGCACCATCGAGCCGAAGGTACGGACGTACTAGGGACTGGGAGAAAACATGCGCTTTCGGATATTCCGCTACGATCCGGACAAGGACGAGAAACCCGCCATGCGGGACTACGACGTCGTTCTCGACCCGCACGACCGCATGCTCCTCGATGCGCTGGTGCGCGTCAAGGAGCAGGACGACAGCTTGAGCCTGCGGCGCTCCTGCCGCGAGGGCGTGTGCGGTTCGGACGCGATGAACATCAACGGAAAAAACGGGCTCGCCTGCGTCACCAAGCTCGCCGACTTGAAGGAGCCCGTGGAGCTGCGGCCGCTCCCGGGGCTGCCGGTGATCCGCGACCTGATCGTCGACATGAGCCAGTTCTTCAAGCAGTACCACTCGATCAAGCCGTACCTCGTCAACGACGATCCCCTGCCGGAGAAGGAGCGGCTGCAGTCCCCGCGGGAAAGGGAGGAGCTCGACGGCCTCTACGAATGCATTCTTTGCGCCTGCTGCTCGACCGCCTGCCCGTCGTTCTGGTGGAATCCGGACAAGTTCGTCGGTCCGGCCGGGCTCCTGCAGGCCTACCGGTTCATCGCCGACAGCCGCGACCAGGCGACCGCCGAGCGGCTCGACGATCTCGAGGACCCCTACCGGCTCTTCCGCTGTCATAGCATCATGAACTGCGTCGATGCCTGCCCGAAACACCTCAATCCGACCCGGGCGATCGGCAAGATCAAGGAATTGCTCGTCAAGCGGACGGTGTAAGACATGACCGACGTCGAGATGAACCGTTTGCGCTGGCGCTGCCGCCGCGGGCGGCTGGAGAACGAACTGGTGCTCGAGCGCTTTCTCCACTCCCACGGAGCGCAGTTGGAGGGCGAGCAACTGCGTGCCTTCGAGAACCTGCTCGACTACAGCGACGACGAGCTCTGGAGCCTGATGAGCGGGCTCCGCGAGTGCGGCGATTCGGCGCTGAGCGACGTGGTTCGGTTGCTGCGGCAGTGCTAGAGGACCCTATGGAGAGAACGCAATGAATCCCACGAAGAAAGCCGTGCTTTCCTACGGCGACGGCAAATCGGTCGAGTTTCCGGTCCTGTCCGGCAGCATCGGTCCCGACGTGGTCGATATCCGCGCGCTCTACGCGAAGACCGGGATGTTCACCTACGATCCCGGGTTCCTGTCCACGGCGAGCTGCAGCTCGAAGATCACCTATATCGACGGCGACCAGGGAGTGCTGCTCTACCGCGGCTATCCGATCGAGCAGCTTGCGGTGCACTGCGATTTCCTCGAGGTGTGCTACCTGCTGCTGAACGGCGAGCTGCCCAACACGAAGCAGAAGGAGGAGTTCGAC
>DASPXL010000038.1:0-8014 GCA_035637375.1 Burkholderiales bacterium | reverse complement strand
CAATAATTCATCCATCGACCAGCAGTTCGTGCGCGAGTTGTTCTCGAACGGGCTTACCAGCGCGATGCGGCAGCCGGGCCCCGCCGGCTGGAAATTTTCCGGTGGAGTGCTCACGCAACGCACCTGGCATTAAGCGCAAAGCCGTTCGGCACGACGCCGTATCGACGGGGCGCCGGCCGTAGCGCTCAGAATCCGAGGCTGCGCGCGCGCGCCTCGAGAACGAGGCGTTCCGCGTCCCCGGAAAGCAGAAATCCTTCGCGCAGCAACTGCCGCGCCGCCGCCTCGACTTGCTTCACGTAGTTCGCCTTGCTGCCGTAGCGCTCCACGAGCGAAGGCCGCGGGTCGGCGCCCCGCCCGGCCTTCGTGGCCGCGAACGGGATGAGCGAGCCCTCGAGGTAGCACGAGCGGTCCTCCATGAATTCCTTGCGCCGCAGGTTCCACCCGGTGTGCGTCCCCAGCGGCACCTGCAGCGCCACCGAGCGCACGCCCGGCAGCTCGTTGCCGTCGGCATCTATCTTCGGCACGAATACCGGGTATTGCTTTCCCGCCGGGTGGCGCGGCGGCTGCACGCCGTAGTCGTTCACGTAGAGGTCGTTCGCCTCCCCGGTGTAGCGTCGCTCGGGAATCGCGGGAAAGCCGTACTCCTCCTGGGGCAGCGGCCGCACCAGCGTCTTGTCGGCGAGCGAAGGAAAGCGGCTCGGCGGCGGGGTCCTGCCGGTCCTGACCCACTCCTGCATCTCCAGGAGCAGCGCGCGCATCCCTTCCTTGTACGGGTTCGTGTTGCTCGGGTTCTGGCAGATCGGGAGCGTGCGCAGCTGCGCGGCCGGAACGTGCTGTGTACCTGCGAAATAGTAGAGCCGCACGTTGTCGGGCACCGTCACGTCGGATTTCCCGAGCGTATCGGTGATGACGAGCGAGTTGCGCGCCGTCCACGGCTCGGTGCCGGAATCCCAGTGCATGATCTTGGGACACGCTTTTTGCGCGCGGCAGCGCGCGAGCACGCCGTCGGAGCGCCCGCTCACCGGATCGCGGATCACCTCGTAAGTGAAAGGGAACTGGTCTCCGTCCGAGTAATGACCCACGAGCGGCGTCGAGAATCGGCCCGGCATCGAGAACTCGGCGTTGACATTGGTCAGCCGCGCGCCGCCGGTCATCGAGATCACCCCGTCGAACACGATGTGCTTCGCCTCGTCCTGATTGAACCCGAGGTGCACAAGGTCTTTCATGACGCGCCCGCTTTGCGAGCGGCCGAAGCCGATCGCGCGCTGGATCGCGTTGGGCTGAGGCGCGCGCCCGGAGTGCGCGACCAGCGGATTCGCCTCGGTCTCGGAATAGCGCAGGAACGACACGACATCGCGGATCGACGCGAACGCGAGGCCCATCACCAGCGGATCGCGCGCCTGGTACACCAGGTAATAAACGGCGTCGGTCGAAAAGCCCGCGGGCAGGCACACGTCCGCGTTGCTTGGGGTGACCGTCTTGCCGTCGGGACACTGCCCGAACGACCACTCCCCGCGCGGGATCAGCTCGTCCGGGGCGTGCGCATGAGCGCGCCGGATCAGCCGCGCCGAAGCCATCGCCGACTCGACCGGAGGATGGGGCCGCAGCACCGCGCCGTTGTCCCAGCCGAGCGGGAGCGTGAACACGGGCTTGGTGACGATGAATTCGGCGGTGATCGTCTTCGTGATGGGCCTGCCGCCGCGCGTCGCCACCGGGATGTCGGCGACGATATTGTCACTGGACCGCGGCACGTCGCCCTGCCAGCCCGACACGACGAGCGTGTAGCCCTGCCTGAGCAGGAAACCGTCGCCCGCGTCCGCCGCGCTCGAGGGGTCGTTGCCGCCGCTCTCGCCCAGGTGGAAGACTTCGAACGCCCGCCGCGCGCCGCGGTTCACCACGTCGTAGAGCAGCGTTCCGTTGCCCTTGGCCATGTCCACCGGCCTGATGATGTGCACATCGACGACGTACTCGACCCGGCCGCGCGAATTGCGCGGCGCATCCTTGATGTAGGTGATGCCGGCGTTGAGCGGATCGGAGGGGTCGATCTCGCCGTGGGCGCGGCCGGAGAGCTTTTCGTAGCGGCCGACGCGCCCGAACTCGCGCCCCTCGAAAGTCGGCGACTCGACCCGGTCGATGACGATGTGGGAGACGCGCGCCTGCGCGAGCGCGCCGAAGCCGGCGAGCAGCAACGCGGACCAGGAAATTTTCATGGCCGACACCTCTCTCAGTCGATCGTCACGCCCAGCTCGCGGATGATCGGGCGGAACTGCGCAAGCTGCTTGCGCAGCACCGCGTCCTGCTCGGCGGGCGTCGAGCCCACGGGTTCGGCCGCGAGGTCGGTGAGGCGCTTGACCGAATCGGGATGGCGCACGGCCGCGGCCGTCTCGCGCTGCAGCCGCTCGATGATCCCGCGCGGCGTTTTCGCGGGCGCAAACAGGCCGTTCCAGCCGTCCGCCTCGAGTTTCGGAAAGCCGAGCTCGCGCACCGTCGGCAAATCGGGCAAGGCGGCGATGCGCTGCGACGCGTTCGTCGCGAGCGCCTTGAGCGCGCCCCTGCGGATTTCGGCGAGCGACGAGGACAACTGATCGCCGCCGAGTTGCAGCCGTCCGGCCAGCAATTCCTGCTTGAGCGGCGCCGCGCCCTTGAGCGGAATATGCGCCATCTCGATTTTCTCGTCGCGCTTGAGCACTTCGCCGACGATGTTCATGTACGAGCCCGGGCCGGTCGAGCCATAGTTGTACCTGAGGCTCCGGTCCTTCTGGAGCAGCGTCACGAACTCGCGCAGGTTGCTCGCCGGCACACTGGGGTGCGCGGTGATCACGAGCGGCACGTTGGCGGCGATCGAGATCCCCGCGAAATCGGTCTCGATGTCGTACGGCGCGCGGCTCGCCTGGGCGAGCGCGACCGAGGCGAGCGGAAAGGTGATGTTGTGCATCAGGATCGTGTAGCCGTCGGGCGCGGCCTTGGCGACGGCATCCGCTCCGATCGAGCCCCCCGCCCCGCCGCGATTCTCCACGACGGCCGGCTGCCCGATGGTCTCGGACATTCTTTGCGCCACCAGCCGCGCGATGATGTCGGTCGTACCGCCTGCCGGGAACGGGACGATGATGCGGATGGAGCGGGCGGGATAACTTTGCGCCGGCGTCTCCTGCGGCAAGCCGGAAGCCGCCGCGGCGAACAGCAGGCAGAGGCCGTTCAACAGTCTTGTGGCAACGAACATGCCGGATCCGCCCTCACATGATTTAGTTTCAGCGGCGACCACGCTATTCTTTCCATTCGTTATTGGAGGAAGATCATAGTCACGACTTCCAACCTGACGCCGGAGGATTTCGACTGGCTGCGCCAGATGCAGGGCGCCGCCGACGCGAAACGGAATCCGCCCCCCGTTCCGACGAGCATTATAGACAAGCTTGGCGCATTCGGCTTCATAAAGCCGGATGGTCTCGGCGGTTTTACGATCACAGTCGGAGGTCGCGAAGCGTTGTTGGATCAGAACATGCGGGACGCCGAGGACCGCTGAACGGCATCGAACATCCGAAGGCGGCCGGCTTGCCCGTCGATGCGGCCGCCGCGTTCACGCGGCGATCGTTTTCCATTTCGCCGCAAGCCGCTCCGCGCCGCGCAAGCTGAGGGCGAGGATGGTGTAGGTCGGATTCGACGCGCCCGATGTCGGAAATATCCCCGGACCTGCGACGTAGAGATTGGCGATCTCGTGGGCCTGGCCGAAGCTGTCGACCACCGAGTTGCCTGCGCCGGAGCCCATGATGGTTCCGCCCATGAGATGGATCGTCGGGATGTTCCCGCGCCCGGACCAGGATTCCTTGGCGCCCGCGGCATTGGCGATCTTGAGGCCTTCCTCGAAATTGGCATTCCACACGCGCGCGACATCCTCGTCGTAGCTGTGGATGATCCTGCCGAGCGGCATGCCGAATTCGTCCTTGTCGCCCGCCAGCTCGACGCGGTTTTCCGCGTTCGGCATTTCCTCCCCGAAAGCGTTGATGCGGGTCAGTCCGCGCGCGGCGCGCTTCATGAACGAGTGCAGGTCGGCGCCGAACAGGTCGAGCCGCGCGTTGGCGAAGCCCCCCAGATCGCTGGTCTTCAAAGCAGAGCCTGCGACGATAAACGAGCTGCCGAAGGCGCCCTTGTGGCTGGTCTTGGCGTAGCGGTCGTAGGACATGTATTGCGCGCCGGTGGTGCCCATGTGATTCTCGATGAAAACGTCGAGAATCGCCCAAGTGCCCGAGGCGTAATGCGTCATCATGTATTTGCCGACGAGGCCGCTCCTGTTGGCGAGGCCCTTCGGGTGCGCGCCGTTCGCCGAGTTGAGCAGGATGCGCGGGTTCTGTGCCGACCACGCGGCAAGCACCACGGCGCTCGCCGGCTGGAATTGCTTCTCCTTCTTCCGGTCGTAGTACTCGACGCCGGTGACGCGACTGCCCCTGGCGTTGGCGAGCACGCGCGTCACCGTGCTCCACGCGCGCACTTCGGCGCCGGCTTTTCTCGCGTCAGCGAGGTAGGTGACGAGCGGGTTGGAGAGCGCGCCGGTCGGGCAGCCGACGTGGCACCAGCCGTCGTAGATGCACGCCGGCCGCCCGTTGTAGGCGGAGGAATTCATGCCGACCGCCGCCGGCACCATGCGGATGCCGGCCGCCTCGAAGCCCTTCAGCCAGATGTCGCCGTTGCGGAAGGTCTTCATCGGCGGCATCGGGTAGGGAGCGCCCGCCGGCCGCCAGATCTCCTCGGCCTTGGCGTCGCCGGACACCCCGACGTCGCGCGCGACCTTGTCGTAGTAAGGCGCGACGTCCTTGTAGGAGATCGGCCAGTCGAGCCCGCGGTTGTGCTCGCTCTTCACCTTGAAGTCGTTCGGGAGCAGGCGCGGGAAGTTCGCGAAGTAGTGCAGCGCGGCTCCGCCGACGCCCCAGCCCGATTGGTAGGCGTACCCCATCGGGTTCCTGCCCTCGAGGAGGAACGGGGCTCCGGCGGTCTTGATCCGCCGTCCCCAGAAATCCGAGCTGACGAGATCGGAGAGCTTCCAGTCCGGCCCCTGCTCGAGGACCACGACTTTCTTGCCGGCCTTCGCCAGCACCGCGGCATAGACCGAGCCCGATGCCCCCGCCCCGACGACGACGACGTCCACTTTCTGGAGCTTGGCCATGTCACCACCTCCTCTCGGGGACGATGTGCGCCATGTAAGGGATGCCGAGGGACTCGTAGCCTTCCATGGTTCCGTAGACCACATCGACGGCGTCGCTGCGCGTCACCAGATAGACGAACGGTCCGGGCGGGCCCTGCCAGCCGTCGAGCTTTCCCTGGCGCATCAGGTCGACGAACTCGCGCTGCTCGGTGGTGTTGAGCAGTGCGAAGCGGCGGCCCTCGCGCGCCTGGCTCGCCTTGTCGATCGCGCCGACCGCGGCACGGTAGAAGTTCGCATAGGGCGGCTTGACGTTGAGGATGCGGGCCTCGAGCAGCGCTTCCTCCGGCGGGACGGAGAGCTGCTGGTCGATGAAATGCGCAATGCCGGCCGCGCGTGCGCCCGGAAGGAGCGTTTCGCCCAGCGCCTCGAGCGTCTCGGCCTCGCCCGTTTTTAGCAGGCGGAACGGCACTCCCTGGGCGTGCGCCTCGCGCGCAGTCAGCAGCACTTGGGCGCCGCCGACCGTGAACGCGAGCGCGCCGAGCGCGGCGCCGCGCATGAAGTCCCGTCGTTTCATGATGTGATCCATGATCTCCTCCTTCGGTACGCCGGACCGTCCTGATCGGCGCGCGCCCGCGCATCTTACTGCCGCGCCGTCGCGTTCGCCAACCGTGCTAGCATTCGCCGCAACCGGAATGCCGAGGCAGGAGGAGCCATGCCCACTCGCAGGGAGTTCATCAGCAATGCGGCCGGCGCGATGGCCGGCATCGCTTTCGTCGGCTGCGATCTCCTCGCCGCGCGGGACGCGCGGGCGCAGTCCGGCAGGCGGCGCCGCGAGGTCGTGGTGAGCGGCCGCCGCGTGAAGACGGTCGACGTGCACGCGCACTGCGCCGTGCCGGAAGCGATGGCGCTGATGGGGCTGAAGGTCGAGCCCAAGACCTTGATCATGGGGCAGGACCGCATCCGCGCGATGGACGAGCAAGGCATCGACGTCGAGGCGCTCAGCGTCAATCCCTACTGGTACAAGGCGGAGCGCGATCTCGCGCGAGCGCTCGTCAAGATCCAGAACGAGAAGCTCGCCGAGCTGTGCGCGTCCCAGCCGGATCGCTTCGTCGCCTTTGCCACCGTGGCGCTGCAATACCCGGATCTGGCCGCCGAGCAGCTCGAGGAAGGCGTGAAAAAGCTCGGGCTGCGCGGCGGCTCGATCGGGGCGAGCGTCTACGGCGAGGAGCTGTCCGACCCGAAGTTCCATCCGTTCTGGGCGAAGGCGGAGCAGCTCGGCTGCCTGATTTTCATCCATCCTCAAGGCGGGAACGCGGGATTCGAGAGGCTGAGAGGCAACGGCGGCCTGACCAACGTCATCGGCAATCCGCTCGAGACGACGATCGCGCTCTCGCACCTGATTTTCGAAGGAACGCTCGACCGGTTCCCCGGGCTCAAGATCTGCGCGGCTCACGGCGGCGGCTACCTGCCCTCCTACGCCGCGCGGTCGGATGCCGGCTGCGTGACCTTTCCCGAGCGATGCGCCAAGGTGCCCCTGAAAAAGCGCCCCACTGAATATCTGCGCCAGCTCTACTACGACTCGATCGTGTTCACACCCGAGGCGCTGCGGCATCTCGCCACCGAGGTCGGATCCGGCCAGATCGTCATGGGGACGGACTATCCGTTTCCGTGGATGAAAACCTCGGTGGACCACATCCTCGACACGCCGGGCCTCTCCGAAGCGGAGCGGGCAGCGATGCTGGGTGAGACTGCATCAAGGCTGCTGGGGATCAAGTCATAGCGGCGCAATCGAGCCTCCAGGGAACCCGGCACGTTGTTTCAGCGAGTTTGGCGCTCATGTCTCATCTCCTGCTCAAAATGGCCGCGCGGATTGAAGGCCGCGCTCGCCGCCAGCTGCTGGAACAGCGAGCGCTCCTTGGCGCTCACGGCGCCGGGGACGACGATCTGCACGATCGCGTACAGATCGCCCGCGCCTTCGCGTGGTTTGGGCAGGCCGCGGTTCGCTAGCCGCAGCTTTTGTCCGGCCTGCGTTCCGGGCGGCACCTTCAACTGCACCGGCCCGCCGAGCGTCGGCACCTGCACGGTCGCGCCGAGCACAGCTTCCCAGGGCGCGAGGGGCAGATCGAGATACAGGTCGTGGCCGCTCGCGCGAAACAGCGGGTGCGGGCGCAGCGCGATGTTCAGGTAAAGATCGCCGTCGGGCCCGCCGTTCGCGCCCTTCCCCCCCTGGCCCCGCAGGCGCAGCCTTTGTCCGTCCGTGGCGCCCTTGGGAATGCGCGCCTTGAACGAGCGCGGCACGCGGCGCATCAACCCGTTCCCGTCGAATTCGGGCACGCTCAGCTCGAGACCCACCGTGGCGCCCCGGTAGGTGTCCTCGAGGCTGATGTGCGCCGTGACCTCGTAGTCCTCGCCCGGGATGGGCATGCGGCCGCGGCGTCCGCCGGCGCGATGCCCGCGACCGAAAAATTCCGCGAACAGGTCCGACAGATCGATATCCTCGAACGAATGTTGTGAGCCGCCGAACTGCCGCCCCCAATCCGGCGGCGGCCGGAAATCCTCGCCGGGCTTGTAGCTGCCCAGCTGATCGTAGGCCGCGCGTTTTTCCGGGTCCTTGAGCGTCGCGTAGGCTTCGGCGATGTCCTTGAATTTCGCCTCGCCCTGCGGGTCCTTGGACACATCCGGGTGATACTTGTGCGCGAGTTTGCGATAAGCCTTCTTGATCGCGTCCGCATCGGCGTTGCGCCCGACGCCGAGGATCGCGTAGTAATCCTTGTATTTCATTTCGACTTGCCCCCTGGTTTCGCGGCCTCGCGCGCCTGGATCGCGGCGTGGCGCGCGAGCAGGCGCTCGGCGCGCGTCACCACCGGCACGTCGACCATC
>DASPXL010000037.1:0-14753 GCA_035637375.1 Burkholderiales bacterium | reverse complement strand
TCGCCGGGCGGATTGCGGAACACCGAACCGGCGTTCGGGAGCTCGAGCGGCTGCGTGGCGATGCGCTGCGCGAGCAGCTCCTTGATGCGCGCTCGGGCGCGCTTCTCGTCGCCCGCGCGGAAACGGAACCAGGCGGCGACGAACCATTCCGCTTCGCCAAGCCTCGATCCGCGCAGCTCGACGCGGCGATAGCGCACGTCGAAATCGGCCGGCGCTCGCTCGCTGAGCCTCCCTTCGCGGGAAGTCGTCGACACTTTCGCGACGACGTCCCAAGTTTCCGATCCGTAGCAGCCCGCATTCATCGCGAGCGCCCCGCCGACCGTGCCGGGCACTCCCGCGAGGAACTCCGCGCCCTCGAAGCTATGTGTCGCCGCAAACCGCGCGACCTTGGGGCAGGCGACGCTCGCTTCGGCGTAAATCAAGTCGCCCTCGACGCGCGTCGCGCCGTGCGGGCTGTGCATCAAAACGACCGTCCCGCGAAATCCGCCGTCTCGCACGAGCAGATTGCTTCCCAGACCCACAAAGCAGACCGGCTCTCCCCTGGGAAGCGTGACGAGAAACGCGGCGAGGTCGGCGCTGTCGGCCGGGACGTAGGCCCGCCCGGCGGCGCCCCCAGCACGCCAGCTCACGTGTCTCGCCATCGGCTCGTTCAGGCGCAGCACACCGCGCAGGACGGTGGCGGATTGGCCGATCGGCTCGCTCATTTTCATCTTCCGTCCTTCGCCAGCGCCAGCGGCACGCTGCCGATCGAGCCGGCACCCATGGTCACGACCACGTCTCCCGCCCGGGCGATCTTGCGGATGACGCCCGGCATATCTGCGATGTTCTCGACGAATACCGGCTCGGTCTTGCCGGCGACACGGATCGCGCGGGCGAGCGAGCGGCCGTCGGCCGCGACGATCGGCGCCTCGCCCGCCGCATAGACCTCCGCGAGCAGCAGCGCGTCCGCGCCGGAAAGCGTCTTTACGAAGTCCTCGAACAGGTCGCGCGTGCGCGTGTACCGGTGCGGCTGGAAAGCGAGCACGACGCGCCGCCCGGGAAAGGCGCCGCGCGCGGCATCGAGCGTCGCCTGCATCTCCGCCGGATGATGGCCATAGTCGTCCACCAGCGTGAAGCTGCCGCCGGATTTTCCGCTGGGCCCCAGCGGGATTTCCCCGCAGCGCTGGAAGCGTCTGCCGACGCCGCGGAACTCGGCGAGCGCCGTGCGGATCGCCGCATCCCCGACGCCGAGCTCGGTCGCCACCGCGATCGCGGCGAGCGCGTTCTGCACGTTGTGCCTGCCCGGCAGGTTGAGCGTGATATCCAGCGGCGCCGCGCGTTCGCGCACGGCCTTGAAGCGCATGCGCTCCCCGGCGACGATATCGACGGCCCGGACCATCGCGTCCTCGCGCAGTCCGTAGGTGACGATCGGCTTCGAGACCGAAGGCATGATCTCGCGCACGTTGGGATCGTCGGCGCAGAGGAACGCGCTGCCGTAGAAGGGAAGGTTCTGCAGAAAACGGGCGAAGGCCTCCTTGAGGCGCCCAAAATCGTGCTGGTAGGTTTCCATGTGGTCCGCGTCGATGTTGGTCACCACCGCGGCCACGGGCTGCAGGTGAAGGAACGAGGCGTCCGATTCGTCCGCCTCGACGACGATGAACTCCCCGGTGCCGAGCCGCGCGTTGGACGCGGCGGCTACGAGCCGTCCGCCGATCACGAAAGTGGGGTCGAGCCCGCCTTCGGCGAGCACGCTCGCGATGAGGCTCGTTGTCGTAGTTTTGCCGTGAGTCCCGGCGACGGCGATGCCCTGTTTCAGGCGCATCAGCTCAGCGAGCATCAGGGCGCGCGGAACGACCGGAATGCGCTTCGCCTGTGCAGCGACGATCTCGGGGTTGTCCGGCTTCACCGCGGAAGACACGACAACGGCATCGGCCGCGGCGACGTTGTCCGCCTTGTGCCCCAGCACGACCTTGGCGCCGAGACCGGCGAGCCGCTCGGTCGCGGCGTTGGCGGCGAGATCGGAGCCGCTTACCTGGTAGCCGAGGTTGAGAAGCACTTCGGCGATGCCGCTCATTCCACTGCCGCCGATGCCGACGAAATGGATGCGCTTGACCTTGTGCTTCATCGGGCAAGCTCCATGCAAATCTTCGCCACGGCTGCCGTCGCGTCGGGTTTGCCGAGCGAACGGGCGCGCCGGGCCATGTCACGCAGCCGCACGCGATCGAACCCGGCGAGCAGCCCGGCGAGTCGCTCGGCGCTGAGCTCGCTTTGCGGCACGAGAACCGCAGCCCCCGCGTCGGCGAGAAAGCGGGCGTTGGTCGTCTGGTGGTCGTCCACCGCGTGCGGGTAGGGAACCAGGACGCTCGCTACGCCCGCCACGGCGATTTCCGCGACCGTGATCGCTCCCGCGCGGCACACGACGAGGTCTGCCTCGGCGTAGGCTGCGGCCATGTCTTCGATGAAGGCGGGCGTCTTCGCGGTCACGCCGGCCGCGGAGTACGCCTGCCGCAGCGACTCGACGTGCTGCGCGCCTGATTGATGGGTCACGAGCGGCCTCTCGCCCGTCAGAAGCGCCAGCGCCCTGGGAACGATGTCGTTGAGCGCCTTTGCGCCGAGACTGCCGCCGACGACAAGGACGCGAAGCGGGCCCGGGCGCTCCGCATAGCGACTCTCCGGAGCCGCAATCGCCGCAATCTCCGCCCGCACCGGGTTGCCGGTCAACGTGGCGCGCTTGAGCGCCCCGGGGAAGGCGCACAGGACCCGGTCGGCGACTCCGGCGAGCACCTTGTTGGCGAGCCCCGCGATCGAGTTCTGCTCGTGGACGACGAGCGGCTTTCCGAGGAGCGCCGCCATCATCCCGCCGGGAAACGATATGTACCCGCCCATGCCGAGAACCACGTCCGGGCGATGTGCGAAGATCGCGCGCGCGCTCTGCCAGAAAGCGAGGAGCAGCCTGAGGGGCAGGAGCAGGAACGTGAGCGGCCCCTTGCCGCGCAGGCCCGAGAAACTCACCCAGGCCATGTCGTACCCGCGCTTGGGCACCAGATTCGCTTCCATGCCGCTTCGCGCCCCGAGCCACACGACGCGCCAGCCCGAGTCGCGCAGGAAATCCGCTACCGCGAGGCCCGGAAAAACGTGCCCGCCGGTTCCGCCGGCCATGATCATGATGGTTCGCGCCATGGCCGTTTCACGCGAGCGCCCCCCGCATGAGTTGTCTGTTCTCCCAGTCAATGCGCAGCAGGACCGCGAGCGCCGTGCAATTCGCGAGCAAAGCGCTGCCGCCGAAGCTCATGAGCGGAAGAGTGAGGCCCTTGGTGGGCAGCACGCCCATGTTGACGCCCATGTTGATGAACGTCTGCGCCCCGAGCCAGACCGCGATCCCTTGAGCAACGAGAGCCGCGTACGGGCGCTCGAGGGCGACCGCCTGGCGTCCGACGGCGAAAGCCCGCAGCACCAGCCACGAGAAGAGCGCGATCACCGCGAGCACGCCCGCAAATCCCAACTCTTCGGCGATCACCGCGAGCACGAAGTCGGTGTGCGCCTCGGGGAGATAGAGGAGCTTCTCGACGCTTGCGCCCAGACCCACGCCGAGCCACTCGCCGCGGCCGAAAGCGATCAGCGCGTGCGAAAGCTGGTAGCCGCGGCCGAACGGATCGGACCAGGGGTCCATGAAACCGAAAATGCGCTGCATTCGATAGGGCGAGGACAGGACTAGGCCCGCGAAGCCCAGCGCCATCATCACGAGCAATCCGGCAAACCATCTGCCGTTCATGCCGCCCAGAAACAGGATCGCGGTGGCGATCACCGCGATCACGACGAAGGCGCCGAAGTCGGGCTCCCTCAGCAGGAGCCAGCCGACCACGAGCATCACCCCGAACATCGGGAGCAGCCCCCGCTTGAAGCTGTGCATGAGCGCGAGCTTGCGCACCGTGTAATCCGCCGCGTAGAGCACGGCGAAGAGCTTCATGAATTCGGAGGGCTGCACGTTGACGATCCCGAAGGAGAGCCAGCGCCGCGCGCCGTTGACCTCGCGTCCCAATCCCGGAACGAGCAGCAGGACGAGAAGCGCGACGCCGAGCACGAACAGCCACGGCGCCGCCCGCTGCCACAGCCGCATGGGCACCTGGAACACGAGCATGCCGGCCACCACGCTCGCGGCGAAGAACAGCGCATGCCGCTCGAGGAAGTACCCGGACTTCCCTTCGGTAAACTTGCTCGCCTCGGCCAGCGCGATCGAGGCCGAATACACCATCACCATCCCGAAGGTGAGCAGCAGGAGCGACGCCCACAGCACGCCGCTGTCGTATTCGGCGGGCAGCGAGCGGCCCGGGCTAATGCTTCTCAGCATCGATGATTCCCTCCACGGCCTCGCGGAACGCTTCGCCGCGGTGCCTGTAATCGCGGAACATGTCGAAGCTCGCGCAGGCGGGCGAAAGGAGCACCGCGTCGCCCGAACGCGCCGCCTGCGCGGCGAAGCTCACCGCTTCCTCCATGCTTGCGGCGCGGCGGACCGGAATGCATGCTCCGGCGACAGCGGCTTCGATCAGCGGCGCGTCGCGGCCGATCAGAACGAGTGCGCGCACCGATCGCGCGACCGCGTCTTTGAGAGGCGAGAAGTCCTGCCCCTTGCCGTCGCCGCCGGCGATGAGAACGATCTTCGAGTCACGGCGCGCGAGTCCAGCCAGGGCTGCGACCGTCGAGCCGACGTTGGTGCCCTTGGAGTCGTCGTACCAGCGCACCCCGGCCGTCTCGCCGACCCGCTCGACGCGATGCGGGAGTCCCTTGAACTCGCGAAGCGCCGCGAGCAGGGGCTCGAGCGGCAGGCCGAGCGCGCGGCAAAGCGCGAGCGCCGCGAGCGCGTTGGCGGCGTTGTGCAGGCCGACAAGCTTCATTTCGCGGACCGCGAGGAGCAGGTTTGCGCCCTGCGCGAGCCAGGGCTCGCCGCCGCGCTCGATGAGACCCCAGTCCTCGGCGCGCCGTGGGACGTCGAGTCCGAAAGTGATCGTCTTTCGTCCGGGCAGCGCCATCGACAAGCTGCGCGGGTCGCCCCGGTTGAGGACCTGGATGCCGTCGCCCGAAAAGACCCGCGCCTTGGCGCGGGCGTAGTCGTCGAGGCCGCGGTAGCGGTCCAGATGGTCTTCGGTGATGTTGAGGACCGCGGCGGCGTCGGCGGCAAGCGAGTGCGTCGTCTCGAGCTGGAAGCTCGAGAGCTCCAGCACCCACAGGCCCGCGGCCCGTCCCAGCTCCTCGCGGCGCATGAGCGCATCGAGCACCGCCGGGCCGATATTGCCGGCGACCTCGCAGTCGGCCCCCGCGGCTTTCGCCATCGCGCCGGCAAGCGCCGTGACGGTGCTCTTGCCGTTGGTGCCCGTCACCGCGATGATCCGCGCTCGCCGGCCCGCCACCGCCTTCGCGAACAGCTCGATATCGCCGAGCACTTCGATACCGGCGACCACCGCTCGCCGCACGCTGGGCTCCGAGAGCGGCACTCCGGGGCTGATTCCGATGAGATCGATTCCGGCGAAACTTTCCTCGCGGAACGGGCCGCAATCGGCCGCGACGCCCGGGAGCGACCGCCTCAGATCCGCGAGCCGCGGCGGCGCGGCGCGCGTGTCCGCGACGCGCACGACCGCCCCGCGGCGCGCGAGCCACTTCGCCATCGACAAGCCCGTGTCACCCAAACCGAGCACCAGCGCCTTTCTGCCCGCGAAACTCACCGCAGCTTCAAAGTAGATAGACCGAACAGCACCAGCATCATGGTGATGATCCAGAAGCGCACGACCACCTGAGACTCCTTCCAGCCGGAGAGCTCATAGTGATGATGCAGCGGCGCCATCCGGAAAACGCGCTTACCGCCGCTCCACTTGAAATAGAGCACCTGGATCATCACCGAGAGCGTTTCCGCGACGAATAAACCGCCCATGATGAAAAGCACGATCTCCTGGCGTACGATCACGGCGACCGTGCCGAGCGCCGCGCCCAGTGAAAGCGCGCCCACGTCGCCCATGAAGACTTCCGCCGGATAGGCGTTGAACCAGAGAAAACCGAGCCCCGCGCCGACGAGCGCCCCGCAGAACACCGTCAGCTCCGCAGCTCCCGGGATGTAAGGGAAAAGCAGGTATTTGGAGTAGTCCACGCGCCCGGTGACCATCGCAAATACCGCGAGGCCGCCTGCGACCATCACCGCCGGCATGATGGCGAGGCCGTCGAGACCGTCGGTCATGTTGACCGCATGACTGGTTCCGAGGATCACGAAAAAGCTGAGCGTGATGAAGCCAAATACGCCGAGGGGATAGGCGATGTTCTTGAAGAACGGCACGATCAAGTCCGCTTTCGGCGGCAAATTTATGGAAAACCCGCTTCCTACCCAAGCCATGAACAGATCGAGGAGCCTGTCGGTGCTGGGGGCCGAAACGGCAAAGGCGAGATAGACCGCTGCGACCAGAGCGATCAGCGCCGTCCAGAAGAATTTCCAGCGACTCGCCAACCCCTTCGGATCCCGGCGGACGACCTTGCGATAGTCGTCGATCCAGCCGATCGCGCCGAAACCGAAGGTGACCGCGAGCACGGCCCACACGAAGCGATTGGAGAGGTCCGCCCACAGGAGCGTCGTGATCAGGATGGAGAGCAGCACCAGCGCTCCGCCCATGGTCGGCGTGCCCGCCTTGGTGAGATGCGTTTGGGGGCCGTTGTCGCGCACCGCCTGGCCGATCTTGTAGTCGGTGAGCTTGCGGATCACCAGCGGCCCGGCCAGCAGCGAGATCGCGAGCGCGGTGAGCGTCGCGAGCACCGCGCGCAAGGTGATGTACTGGAACACGTTGAAAGCGCGCACGTCCTGGGCGATCCATTGCGTAAGAGCGAGCAGCATCTAGTGCCCTCCGTTTGACGCAGGCCCGCCGGCGAGGGCCTGCACGACGCGCTCCATGCGCATGAAGCGCGAGCCTTTCACGAGCACCGTGGTCTGCGGCCGCAGTTCCTCCTGAGCCGCTGCGATCAGCTCCTCGACCGCGGCGAAGTGCCGGGCTCCTTTCCCGAAGGCCGCGACGGCGGCGCGGCACAGCGCCCCCGTCGCATACAGGCGATCGACGCCGCGGCTGCGCGCGTAAGCGCCGATCTCCCGGTGGAATTCCGCTCCCTGCTCGCCCACTTCCCCCATGTCGCCGAGCACGAGGAGCTTCGCGCCGCGCTGCGCCGCGAGCACGTCGATCGCGGCGCGCACCGAATCCGGATTCGCGTTATAGCTGTCGTCGATAAGCTTCGCTCCCGAGCGGCCGGTCCGACGCTGCATGCGTCCGCCGACCGGACGGAACGCCGCAAGGCCCCGCGCGATCGTTTCGAGCCCCGCGCCTGCCGCCAGGGCGCACGCCGCCGCGGCGCAGGCGTTCAGCACGTTGTGGCGGCCGTCGGCGTGCAGCTCTATCCTTGCCGCGCCCTCGGGGGCGCGCAGCTCGATCTCGCTTCCGAAATGCGTGAGCTCGTAGCGGCCGCTCACCTGCGCGGGCCGGTCGATGCCGAAGTCGCGCACGCGCCTGCCGACGAGAAGCCCTCTCCAGTAACCGGCAAATTCGTCGTCGGCGTTGATCACGCCGATCCCGTCGGACCGCAGCGACGCGAATACCGAGCCGTGCTCTCGGGCGACCTCGGCGACGCCCTTCATGAACTCCTGGTGCTCCCTCTGGGCGTTGTTCACGAGCGCCACCGTCGGGCTCGCGACCGCGGCGAGGGCGGCGGTTTCCCCGGGATGATTCACCCCCAGCTCGACCACCGCCGCGCGGTGGTTTTCGCGGAGCCTCAACAGGGTCAACGGGAGGCCGATGTCGTTGTTGAGATTTCCCTCGGTTGAGAGGGCGTGCGCCTCTCCGCAGTGCGCGCGCAGGATCGCCGCGATCATTTCCCTGACCGTGGTCTTGCCGTTCGAGCCGCTGACCGCGACAAGCGGGATGTCGAAGCGACCGCGCCAGTGTGCGGCGAGCCGTCCCAGCGCGCGGCACGTGTCGTCGACCACAAGGAACGGCAATCCCGGGTCGCCGTTCCCCGCCCCTGCGTCTTCCATGACCATCGCCGCAGCGGCGCCGCGCTCTTTTGCGGCGTCGATGAACCGGTGCCCGTCGAATCGCTCGCCGCGCAGCGCGACGAACAACGCGCCTTGCGCAAGCGTGCGGCTGTCGGTCGATACCGAGTCGAAACGGGCGTCGTCGCCGCGCGCGCGCGCCCCGATCGCCGCTGCGGCCTCGCGCAGGCTCATCATCGGCCCCACCGCGAGAGGGCCTGCTTTGCTTCGAGCGCATCGGAAAAAGGCAGCCGCCGGCCCGCGACCTCCTGGTAGGTCTCGTGCCCTTTTCCGGCGATGAGCACGACGTCCTCTGCGCCTGCCGAGGCGATGGCGCGCTCGATCGCCGCGCGCCGGTCTTCGATCGCTTCATGCGGCACGGGTATCGCTGCGCTGATCTCCGCGATGATCGCGGCGGGATCCTCGCCGCGCGGGTTGTCGCTCGTCACCAGGATCGCATCGGCGTGGCGCGAGGCCACCGCTCCCATCAGCGGCCGCTTGCCGCGGTCGCGCTCGCCCCCGCAGCCGAATACGACCGCGAGGCGACCGCCGCTCGCCTTCGCGACGTCCTTCAGCGCGACCAGCGTCTTTTCCAGCGCGTCGGGCGTGTGGGCGTAGTCGACGACCACGACGGGCTTGCCCGCCCCGCCCAGCCGCTGCATGCGGCCGGCGACGGGCTCCAGGCCCGCGAGCGCCGTAGCAGCCCGATCGAAGGGCACGCCGGACACGAGCATCGTCGTCAGCACGCCCAGAAGATTGGATACGTTGAAGCGCCCGAGGAGCGCGCTTTCGATCCCCGCCTCGCCCCAGGAGCTGCGCACCTCGAAGGCGATTCCCTCGGGCGACACTTCGATCGCGTGCGCCTCGGCATAGCGCTCCAGTCCCGAGCGGGCGGCGACCCCCGCGAAGCAGCTGTAGCCGGCGCGGCCGATCCCGCGCCCGGCAAGCGCGCGGGCGATCTGCACCCCCTGGACATCGTCGAGGTTGAGCACCGCGTGCTTCAGGCCCGGCGTTTCGAACAGGCGCTGTTTCGCGCGCGCGTAACTCTCCATGTCGCCGTGATAGTCGAGGTGGTCGCGCGAGAGATTGGTGAAAAGCGCCGCCCCGAAAGCGACGCCGTTGACGCGTCCCTGATCCAGGCCGATCGAAGTGACCTCCATCGCCACGCCCTGCGCCCCTTGGGCAAGGAGCCCCGCGAGCGAGCGATGCAGCAGGACGGCGTCCGGGGTGGTGTTGACCCCGGCATCGAGCGCGCCCGGGAAGCCCGTGCCGAGCGTCCCGACCACCGCGGTCTTCGCGCCGCAGGCGCTGCACGCCTGGGCGATCCAGTGGCTGCAGGAGGTCTTGCCGTTGGTGCCGGTGACGCCGATCATCCACAGCCGCTCGGAGGGACGCCCGTAGATCTCGTGTGCCAGACGGCCGGCGAGCCCGCGCAGGTTCTCGACTCCCAGGTTCGGCACCCGCCAGCCCGGATTCCATTCGAAGCCCTCGCGTTCCCAGAGCACCGCGGCGGCGCCGCGCTGGAGCGCCGCCGGAATGAATTCGCGCCCGTCGCGGCGCGAGCCCGGATAGGCGAGGAACACTTCCCCGGCGGCGAGGCTGCGGCTGTCCGCGGCGAGGCCCGTCACGCGCGCCCTTTGCGCTGCGAGCCGGCCCAGGACGTCTTCAACTTGGTCTCGCACGCCTAGACACTTTCTTTCACTTCCTCGCCTTCGGGAGGCAGCTCGATCGGCTGCATCGGTGCGTCGGGCGGCACGTCGAGCACGCGCAGCGCCCCCGCCATCACTTGCGCGAACACCGGCGCCGCCACGGTCCCGCCGTAGTACCCGCCGTCGGAGGGCTCATCGATCATCACCGCGATCACCAGGCGCGGGCGCGAGGCGGGCGCGAGCCCGACGAACGAGGACACGTACCTCTCGGCGGCGTAGGTGCCGTTTTCCTGCTTGTGCGCAGTGCCCGTTTTTCCGGCAACGCGATAACCCATGATCTGTGCGCGCGGCGCCGTGCCGTTCCGGTTGACCGCGAGCTCCAGCATCGCGCGAACCGCGCGCGCGGTCGCCGGCGCGATCACGCGCTGCCCCGCCGCAGGCGCGTCCACGCGAAGGAGAGACAGCGGCACGAGCTCGCCGTCGCGCGCGAACACGCTGTAGGCGCGGGCAAGCTGCACGAGCGATACCGAGATGCCGTGTCCGTAGGACATGGTCGCCTGCTCGATCGGGCGCCAGCTTCGGTAGGGCCGGAGTTTCCCGGCAGCCTCTCCCGGAAACCCCAGGCCGGGCGCGGCGCCGAAGCCCAGGCTCTGGAACATCTCCCACATCGATTGAGCGGGAAGGGTGAGCGCGATCCTCGCCGCTCCGATGTTGGAGGATTTCTGGATGACCTGGGCTACGGTGAGGGCGCGCTCCACGTGCGCGTCGCGGATGGTCGCGGCGCCGATGCTCAGGCTCCCGGGCGCGGTCGGGATCACAGTGTCGGGTTTCACCCTTCTCGCTTCGAGAGCCAGGGCGACCGTAAAGGGTTTCAGCGTCGAGCCCGGCTCGAATGTGTCGGTGAGGGTGCGGTTCCTGAGCTGCGCGCCGATGAGTCTGTTGCGGTTGTTCGGGTTGTAGGTCGGGAAATTGGCGAGCGCGAGCAGCTCCCCGGTGTCGACGTCGAGAACGACGACGCCGCCCGCCTTCGCCCGGTGCTTCTGGACCGCGGCTCTCAAGGCGCTGAAGGCGAGGTTCTGGATGCGCATATCCAGCGCGAGCGCGAGGTCGCGCCCGTCTTGCGCCGCCTGGATCGATTCGACGTCCTCGACGGTCTGGCCGAGCCGGTCCTTGATCACGCGCCGGCTGCCCGGCTTGCCGGCGAGCCCGGCCTGAAATTCGAGCTCGATGCCCTCCTGGCCGATGTCGTCCGCGCCGGTGAAGCCGAGCACGTGCGCCGTGACTTCACCGCTCGGGTAATAGCGCCGGTACTCGCGGTTCTGGAACACTCCGGGAATGCTCAGGGCCGCTACCCGCTCCGCCGCTTCCGGCGGGACTTGCCGCTTGAGGAAAACGAAGTCCCGACTTACGTCGGCGAGGCGTTTCTCGATCTCCCTCGGCGGCATCTCGAGTATCGCCGCCAGCCGCTCGAGCTCCGCTCGGCCCGGATGCGCCTCGCCTGGAATCGCCCAGATCGACTTCACCGGCGTGCTGATCGCGAGAGCGTCGCCGTTGCGGTCGAGGATGCGGCCCCGGTTCGCCGAGATCTCGATGACCCGGCTGTAGCGCGACTCGCCTTTTGCCTGCAGAAAGTCGTTGTTCAGTCCCTGTAGGTAGGCGGCGCGGCCGAGCAGCAGCGCGAATCCCGCGATGAAAACGGAAAGCAGAAACCGCGAACGCCAGGGGGGGAGCGTCAGCGCGAGGACCGGGCTGGCGGCGAACTTCATTTCGCCGCGCCCTCTGGCCGGGCGATGTGAAGGTGTTTCGCGTCGGGGACACGCATGTGCAGCTGGCGGCCGGCGATGCGCTCGACGCGTGCGTGCACCGCCCACGTGCTTGCTTCCAGCTGCAGCTGACCGTATTCGACTCCGAGCTGGCGCGAACGTTCCTGCTCCTGCTCGAGCTCGCCGAAGAGCTTGCGCGCCCGGTGCTGCGAGGTGACGAGGCCCAGCGCGCACGCGGTGAGCGCAAGGAGAAGGATCAGCTTCAGGCGGGTCATGGCGGGCTGGAGGCGAGCTTCTCGGCGACGCGCAGCACCGCGCTCCTCGCGCGGGGATTGGCCCTGACTTCTTCCGCGTTGGGCTTTGCCGGGCGCCCGATGATGCGCAGCCTCGGCGCCGGCAGCTCCCGCGCCTTGAGCGGCAAGCGCTCGGGCAGCGTCGGCCGCGCCGCGCCGCGCATGAAGTTCTTCACGATCCGGTCCTCAAGGGAGTGGAAGCTGATCACGATGAGCCGTCCTGAAGGCTTGAGCGCGGCAAGCGCTTGCGGCAGCGCTAGCGACAACTCCTCAAGCTCCTGATTGAGGTGAATCCGTAGAGCCTGAAACGTCCGCGTCGCCGGATCTTGCCCCGGTTCACGCGTCCTGACGGCCGCAGCCACGAGAGCGGCAAGTTCCCCGGTGCGCCGGACAGGCCCTCTTCGCCGAGCAGCAACAATCGCCTTTGCAATCTGTTTAGCAAACCGTTCTTCGCCATAGTTGCTGAGCACCCCTCTGATCTCCGCCTCCTCCGACTGCTCGAGCCACCGCGCTGCGCTTACGCCCTGCGTCGGGTCCATGCGCATGTCGAGCGGCGCATCGAACCGGAAACTGAAGCCGCGCTGCGGGTCGTCGAGCTGCGGCGAGGACACGCCCAGATCGAACAACACTCCGTCGACGCCGCCTGAACACAGCGCGGCTAGCGTCGCCTGCAACTCGCCGAAGCGCGCGTGGACCGGGGTGAGCCGCGGGTCGCGTATTTCGCGCGCGGCCGCGACCGCCTCGGGGTCCCGGTCGATCGCGATCAGCCGGCCCCGGGGGCCCAGCTGCTCAAGAATCAGCCGGCTGTGACCGCCCCTGCCGAAGGTCGCGTCCACGAACGTGCCGTCCGCGCGCGACCCGATTGCGAGCGCGTCGACTGCCGGGCGGAGGAGGACGGGGAGGTGCGCATCGGCGCTCACAGCGAGAAGTTTTCGGTGCCGGGCGGCGGGTTGGTGCCTACTTGCGCGAGAGACCTCGTCAGCTGCTCGTCCCACGCGGCGATATCCCAGATCTCGAAATGGCTTCCCTGCCCGACCAGAATCACGTCTTTCTTGAGGCCGGCGAACTTGCGCAGCGCGCCCGACACGAGGATGCGGCCTTGCGCGTCGAGCTCGAGTTCCTCGGCGAACCCGACCAGCAGCCGCTGCCACCAGCGCGCCTGTTCATTGAAGCTGGAAAGCGCCTGGACTTTCGCGCCGATCGGCTCCCAGGCGACTCGGGGATAAAGAAGCAGACAGCTATCGGGGTGAGCGGTGAGAACCACCGCGCGCCCTCCGGATAGCAAGGTGTCCCGGTACCGGGTCGGCACGGCAAGCCTTCCCTTGGCGTCGAGACTCAACTCTGTCGCCCCCTGAAACAATGGTCCCCCTTCGAGTGGCGAAACTGAACGCCACGATTCCCCACTAAATTCTACTTTTCACCACTCTAGAGGAAAGAAAGAGGTAGGTCAAGCACGAAATTGAGAAATTTTTAGCTACAACAGGGACTTAAGAAGGCTTTCCGAGAATATGCTTGATGTGATATAACAGCAGATAAATGAATATGTTACGGCGTAAACTGAAAGTAATACCTTAGAAAATCAAAGCCTTCTGAAGAATGAGCGTCAAGGAGCAACCCGACGGCGGGTCTCCTTCCGGCTGAAGCGCCTAGTGCAGGTGCTTTTTCCCGGTAGCGCCGCTCGGACGCGACTGGGTCCGCTCCTGCGGCCCTTCGGCGGCGCGGCGCGTGAAGAGCTGGTTGACGAGCGCGGTAACCTCGCCGATCTCGGCATCGCCGAAATGGCGCGCGAGCAGCGCCGAGACATCGTCGATCATGCGCCGGCGCTGCATGTCCCAGATCGAATCGGGAGTCGGTCCGACGAACACCCAGCTGTGCTCGTCCTGGCCGTCCTCCTGGTAGTAGCTGACCTCGACCGCGGCCGCCTCCTCGGAATAGGGCGACAGCGACTCGAACGCCCCTTCGAGCGAGCGCTGGAAATTGCGGCCGACGTAGCCGGTCCAGCAGATGTCCAGAGCGCGCCGGCGCCGGTCGAACACGATGCCGGGCTCGTCCTGATGGGCGCTGCGCGCGTCGGCCAGCCCGTCCACATCGACGTAATCGAACCAGGACCGTAGCGCCAGCTCGATTTCCGTCTGGCTGACTCCGCTTTTCAAAAGCACCGTGCCGTGAACGTGAACTTCGGTATGCATGTGTCGCTCCAGTAAGTAGGGATGCTATTCCGAGAACGCCCGAACTTCAACCGGCGCTCGATGGAGGGATGCGATAATGGCTCATCCGAACCCTACGGCGAGCCCCAATGACCGCCCCTAGCGACGACGTGAACATGGCGCTTTTCTGCGACTTCGAGAACGTCGCGCTCGGCGTGCGCGACGCGAAATACGCCAAGTTCGACATCAACAAGGTTCTCGAGCGCCTGCTCCTGAAGGGCAGTATCGTGGTGAAGAAGGCCTACTGCGACTGGGAGCGCTACAAGGAGTTCAAGTCCGACATGCACGAAGCCTCGTTCGAGCTGATCGAGATCCCGCACCTGCGCATGTCCGGCAAGAACTCGGCCGACATCCGCATGGTGGTCGATGCGCTGGACCTCTGCTACACCAAGTCGCACGTGGATACCTTCGTCATCATCAGCGGGGACTCGGATTTCTCCCCGCTCGTCTCGAAGCTGCGCGAGAACGACAAGACCGTGATCGGCGTAGGCGTGAAGAACTCCAGCTCCGACCTCCTAGTCGCGAACTGCGACGAGTTCATCTTTTACGACGACCTGGTGCGCGAGAAGCCGGGGCGCCGGCAACCGAGGAAGAAACCCCAGGCGAAGCCCGCTGCGGCCGGGGAAGGCGCTCCGAAAGACGGCGAGGACAAGACCGAGAAAGCGCTGGAGCTCGTGATGCAGACGGTCGAGGCGCTCATCGACGAGCGCGGCGCCGAGGAGAAGATCTGGGCCTCGATGGTGAAGCAGGCGCTCAAGCGCCGCAATCCGGGCTTCAACGAGTCCTACTACGGCTTCTCGTCCTTCTCCAAG
>DASPXL010000036.1:0-14790 GCA_035637375.1 Burkholderiales bacterium | reverse complement strand
GCAGCTCTTTCTTTTCTTCCGGCTTCAACTCGCGCACGATCTTGCCGGGGGAGCCGACGACGAGCACGCCGTCGGGGTAGGTCTTGCCTTCGGGGATAAGCGCCCCTGCGCCGATGAGGCAGCCGCTGCCGATGACGGCGTGGTTCATGATGATCGCTCCGATTCCGACGAGCGAACCGTCGCCGATGGTGCAGCCGTGCAGCATCGCCTGGTGGCCGACGGAGACGTTCTTGCCGAGGGTGAGCGGGATGCCCGGGTCGGCGTGCAGGACCGCGGCGTCCTGGATGTTGGTGCGTTCGCCGATGGTGATGATGTCGCTGTCGCCGCGCACGACCGCGTTGAACCAGACGCTCGCCTGGTTGTGCAGGACTACCGTGCCGATCACGGTGGCGTTGTCCGCGATGAACCACTCCTCGCCGCGGAATGCGACTTTGCGCTCGCCCAGTGAGAAGACCGCCATGATTGCGGCTCGATCATATCAGAGCGCCCCTGCTATCATCACGCGCTTCCATGAAGCCGAGTGAATCCGTGTTCGTACCGGTGCGCGGCCTGCGCTATCACTGCCGCTGCTGGGGCGATGCGCGCGCGCGAAAGCTCTTCATGCTGCACGGGTGGATGGACGTGTCGGCGTCGTTCCAGTTCGTGGTGGATGCATTGCGAGGCGAGTGGCGCGTGATCGCGCCCGACTGGCGCGGTTTCGGCCTCAGCGAGTGGGCGAAGGGCGACGGCTACTGGTTCCCGGATTATTTTGCCGATCTTGAGCATCTGATCGGACATTTCCAGCCCGAGGCGCCGGCCGTGCTCATCGGCCACAGCATGGGCGGCAACGTCGCCGCGATGTATGCCGGCATCCGCCCGGAGCGCGTCGCGAAGCTCATCGATCTCGAAGGCTTTGGCCTTCGACGGGCGGGCGCCGGAGAGGCGCCCAAGCGCTACGCGCAATGGCTTGGCGAGCTTGCCGACAAGCCGTCGTTTCGCGACTACGATTCCTTCGAAGCGCTCGCCGACCGGCTGTGCGGCAACAATCCGCGCCTCTCCCGGGAGAAGGCATTATTTCTCGCGCGGCACTGGGGCACGGAGAAGGAGGGCCGCGTGCAGCTCGCGAGCGATCCGGCGCACAAGCTCGTGAATCCGGTGCTCTATCGCCTCGAGGAAGCCGAAGCCTGCTGGCGCAACGTCGCCGCGCCCGTGCTCTGGGTTGCCGGGGCCGAGTCGAAGGCGGCGGAGTTTTTGAAGCTCTCGGCTCAGGATCTCGCCGCGCGCAAGGCGTGCTTCCGGCATTTGACCGAACGCGTCGTGCCTGAAGCGGGTCATATGCTCCATCACGACCAGCCCGAGCGTGTCGCCGAGGTGATCGAAGAGTTTCTCGGGTAAGATGCCGCGATGAATATCGATCTTCATTGTCACTCCACTGCTTCCGACGGCTTGCTCAGACCCGAGGAGCTCGTCGCGCGGGCCGCGGCGAACGGAGTGGAGGTGCTCGCGCTCACCGATCACGACAACGTATCCGGACTCGTCGAAGCGCGCGCACAGGCCGAGTCGCAGGGAATCCGCTTCGTCGATGGCGTCGAGATCTCGGTGACCTGGAAAGGAAGCACGGTTCACATCGTCGGTCTGCAAATCGATCCCGAAGATCCGGTCCTGCGCTCCGGCCTCGAATCGGTCCGCGCAGGCCGCGCAAGGCGGGCGGAGAAAATAGGCGAAGCGCTCGACGCTGCCGGCATTCCCGGCAGCCTCGCGGGGGCGAGAATTTACGCCGAGAACCCAACCCTCATCAGCCGCTCGCACTTCGCGCGTCACCTGGTGAAGACGGGCCGGGCACCGAACGTAAAGAGCGTGTTTCAGCGCTACCTCGTGAAAGGCAAGCCGGGCTATGTCCCGCATCAGTGGGCCTCTCTCGCCGACGCGGTGAGCTGGATCCGCGCAAGCGGCGGGATCGCGGTGGTCGCGCACCCGGGTCGCTATAAGTTTCCCAAGCCCGAGCTGCATGCGTTTCTCGCGGAGTTCAGGGACTGCGGCGGCGCCGGCATCGAGGTCGTGACCGGGAGCCACTCGCCCGAGCAATACCTGGAGTTCGCGCGCGTTGCGCGCGAATTCGGGCTGCGCGCGTCGCGCGGCTCCGATTACCACGGAAAGGGAGAGAGCAAGGCGGATCTCGGCGCGCTTCCGCAACTCCCCGACGATCTGAGCCCCGTCTGGCGCGATTGGTAGAACGGCGGGGCGGTCATTCCGCTCTGATAAAATAGAGCGTTCAAACGGGCCGGCCATGGAATTCAACCTCGTCCAGACCATCGCGATCTACGCCCTGCCGGTCATCTTCGCGATCACCCTGCACGAAGCCGCCCACGGCTACGTCGCGCGCCACTTCGGCGACAAGACCGCCTTCATGCTCGGGCGGATCAGCCTGAATCCGATGCGCCACATCGACATGGTCGGAACGATCGCCGTCCCGCTGCTGATCCTCGTCGCGAGCAAATTCCTCGGCAGCGCGGGAATCCTGTTCGGCTGGGCGAAGCCGGTCCCCGTAAACTTTCACGCCTTGCGCCGCCCCAAGCGCGACATGCTGTGGGTCGCGGCGGCGGGTCCCGCAGCGAACCTCGTCATGGCGCTCGGCTGGGCGCTGCTGATGAAGCTCGCGCAGACGCTCCCGCCGGGCGCGTTCTCGTTGCCCATGCGCCTGATGGCGGAAGCCGGCATCACGGTCAACATCGTGCTCATGGTGCTGAACCTGCTGCCGATCCTGCCGCTCGACGGAGGGCGCATCGCCGTGAGCCTGCTGCCCGATCGCCTGGCGCTCGGATACGCGCGCCTGGAGCCCTTCGGCTTTCCGATCCTGCTCCTGCTGATCTTCCTGCCGCCCCACGTGCTGGGCGTGATCATGATGCCGATGGTGCGGGCCTCGATCGATCTGATCGGGGCGATCTTCCGGTTGTAGGCACGCGCGCATGGTCGAAGAACGCGTGGTTTCAGGCATGCGCCCCACAGGCGCGCTGCACCTGGGACATTTCCACGGCGCGATCAAGAACTGGATAAGGCTGCAGAGCGAGCATCCGTGCCTGTTCTTCGTCGCCGACTGGCACGCGCTCACGACGCACTACGAAACGCCGGAGGTCATCGAGGAGAACGTCTGGGACATGGTGATCGACTGGCTCGCCGCCGGCATCGACCCTGCGCAGGCGACGCTGTTCATCCAGTCGCGCATCCCGGAGCACGCCGAGCTGCAGCTGCTGCTCTCGATGATCACGCCGCTCGGGTGGCTCGAGCGCGTGCCGAGCTACAAGGACCAGCAGGAGAAGCTCGCCGACCGCGACCTCTCGACCTACGGTTTCCTGGGCTATCCGCTGCTGCAGGCGGCCGACGTGCTCGTCTATCGGGCGAAGTACGTGCCCGTGGGTGAAGACCAGGTGCCGCACATCGAGATGGTGAGAGAGGTGGCGCGGCGCTTCAACCACGTCTACGGCCGCGAGCCCGGGTTCGAGGACAAAGCCAAGGCCGCCGCGAAGAAGCTGGGCAGCCGCAAGGCCAAGGTATACATGGAGCTTCGCACCAAGTATCAGGAAAAGGGCGACGCCGAAGCGCTTGCCGAGGCGCGGGCATTGCTCGAGAAGCAGGGCAACCTTTCCGTCGCCGACCGCGAGCGCCTGTTCGGCTACCTCGAAGGCGGCGGGCGCATGATCCTGGTCGAGCCGGAAGTGCTGCTCACCGAGGCCTCGAAGCTGCCCGGCGTGGACGGACAGAAGATGTCCAAGTCCTACAACAACACTATATCCTTGCGCGAGGACGCGGAATCGGTGCGCAAGAAGATCCGCACCATGCCGACCGATCCGGCGCGCGTGAAGCGCAGCGACCCGGGCGACCCCGACAAGTGCCCGGTATGGCAATTGCACCTGGTCTACAGCGATGAGAAGACCCGACAGTGGGCGAACCAGGGTTGCCGCACCGCCGGGATCGGGTGCCTGGATTGCAAGCAGCCGGTGATCGACGCGGTCCTTGCCGAGTTGGCGCCGATGCGCGAGCGCGCCCAGAAATACCTCGACGACCCGACACTGGTGCGCAACATCGTGGCCGACGGGTGCGAAAAGGCGCGCAAGCTCGCGCGGGAAACCATGCGCGAGGTGCGCGAGGCGATGGGGCTTGCTTACACATGAGCGAGCCGGCGCAACTTGCCATCCCGACGCCGGCGGCGCCTGCGTTCAACGCCAAGGTGCGCGGCGAGCCCTTCACCGATCTGCCGCTGGACCTGTACATCCCGCCCGACGCGTTGGAAGTCTTCTTCGAGACCTTCGAGGGACCGCTCGATCTGCTGCTCTACCTCATCCGCAAGGCGAACATCGACATTCTCGACATTCCCATGGCGCGGCTCACCGAGCAGTACATGGAGTACGTCGAGGTGATGCGCACGAAAAATCTGGAGCTCGCCGCGGAGTACCTGGTGATGGCGGCGATGCTGATGGAGATCAAGTCGCGCATGCTGCTGCCGCATCCGGCGATGCCGGGCGACGAGGAAGAGGACCCGAGAGCGGAGCTGGTGCGGCGCCTGCTCGAGTACGAGAAGATGAAGCTCGCCGCGCAGAAGCTCGACGCCCTGCCGCAGCTCGGGCGGGATCTTCTCCCGGTGGAGGTGTGGATCGAGCAGACGCCCGCGCAGCGCCTGCCCCGGGTCGAGGTCGCGGACCTGGAGGAGGCGTGGCGCGCGCTTCTCGTCCGGGCGAAGATGAGCCAGCACCACCGCGTCACGCGCGAGGAGCTGTCGGTGCGCGAGCACATGAGCCTTATCCTGCGCAGACTCCGCAGCGGGGGCTTCGCGGAGTTCGGCGACCTGTTCGAGTCCACGCGCGGCGTGCCGGTGCTGATCGTCAATTTCCTCGCCGTGCTCGAGCTCGCGCGCGAGAGCCTTCTCGAGGTCACGCAATCCGAGCCTTACGCCCCCATCTACGTGAAACTCGCCCATGCTCAGCCCGAGTGAAGTGAAAACCGTGCTCGAGGCGGCGCTGCTCGCGGCGCAGCAGCCGCTCGCGATCTCGGAGCTCGGCAAGATGTTCGACGAGGAGGTCGGCGCCGACACCCTCCGCAGGCTGCTCGAGGAACTGCGCGAGGCGTGGAAGGAGCGCGGCGTCGAGCTCGCGGTCACGGCGAGCGGCTGGCGCTTCCAGACGCGCCCCTCGTTCCAGAAATACCTCGAGCGCATCAATCCCGAGCGACCGCCGCGCTACTCGCGCGCGGTGCTCGAGACGCTCGCGATCATCGCCTACCGGCAGCCCGTGACCCGCGGCGACATCGAGGACATCCGCGGGGTTACCGTCTCGACCGAGGTGATGAAGCGGCTCGAGGAGCGCGGCTGGATCGACGTCGTCGGCCACAAGGAGGTGCCGGGGCGCCCCGCGCTGTACGCGACCACCAAGACCTTCCTCGACGACCTCGGCCTGCGCTCGCTTCAGGAGCTGCCGCCCCTCGAAGAAATAGCCAAGACGCTTGATCTCACGCAGACCCCGCCGCCCGCTCCGCAGCCCGCGCCCGACGAGCCCGCAACGGCCCAGCCGAGCCCGGCGTAGCCTCCCGGCGCCGACCGAGAAGCTGCACAAGGTCCTGGCGCGCTCGGGGCTGGGCTCACGCCGCGACATGGAAGCCGCGATTGCCTCCGGCCGGCTCAGGGTCAACGGCGTGCGCGCCGCGCTGGGGCAGCGGGTCGGCCCGTCCGATCGAATCGTGCTTGACGGGCGAGCGGTCCCGCTGAGGTTCGGAGAACGCGCAGCCCGTATGCTCGTCTATCACAAGCCGGCCGGAGAGCTCGTCACGACGCGCGATCCTTCGGGCAGGCCGACCGTATTTCAGCGTTTGCCGGGCCTGCCGGGCGGCCACTGGATCGCGATCGGGAGGCTGGACTTCAACACGGGCGGCCTGCTGCTTTTCACCGACTCGGGCGAACTCGCCAACCGCCTCATGCATCCGCGCAACGAAATCGAGCGCGAGTACGCCGTGCGAGTGCGCGGCGAGCTTTCACGCGAGCAGCTCCTGTCGCTCGCGCGCGGGGTCATGCTGGAGGACGGTCCGGCAAGGTTCGACAGCATCGAGCCGGGCGGCGGCACCGGATCGAACCGCTGGTATCGGGTGGTGCTGCGCGAGGGACGCAACCGCGAAGTGAGGCGAATGTTCGAGGCGCTGGGACTCCCCGTGAGCCGCCTGATGCGCGTGCGCTTCGGGCCGTTCCGCCTGCCGCCTTTCCTGCGCCGCGGGCAATGGCGCGAGCTCGATCCAGGGGAAGCCGTTGCTTTGCTTCGGATGCTCGGCTCGGAAAAAAAGGAGGGATAGGCATCTCTCAGCGCGTCTTTCCATTGTTCCGGCTGAAGTTTCTTGCTATACTTTCTGCGTTTCTGGATGGGCTTTCGAGCCCATTTTTTATTTATGCACGGGTGTTGCAATGATAATGAGCGCGCTTGAGCCCTTGCTCGAGCGCACGGTGGGCGGCTTGGGATTCCAGCTGGCCGATTTTGAATATATAAACAACAGCAGGACATTACGCGTGTTTATTGAGAAACAACATGAAGTAGCCGCCGGCGCCGTCCCGGGCGGCATCACCGTGGCCGATTGCGAGTCGGTAAGCCGGCAGCTGCAGCGGGTATTGGAGGTCGAGGGGGTCGATTACGGCCGCCTCGAAGTGTCCTCGCCGGGCCTGGACCGCAGGCTCAAGAGGGCGGCCGATTTCATCCGCTTTGCCGGCCGCGAAGCTCAGGTCCGGTTGCGCCATCCGGTCAACGGCCGCAGGAATTTTGTCGGCGTGCTAAGGGGCGTGAGCGGCGGGCGCGTCGAGCTCGACTTCGACGGCGGGCGCCTCGCTTTCGAGCTCGCCGATCTGGATCGCGCTCACCTGGTGCCCAAGCTGTGACGCCGGAGGGTTACATGAGCCGCGAATTGTTGCTCCAGGCCGACGCGCTTGCGAGGGAAAAGAACGTCCACAAGGAAGTCGTGTTCGGCGCCCTGGAAATGGCGATCGCCTCGGCGACGAAGAAGCGTTTTTCCGAGGACGTCGATGTCCGCGTCGCGATCGACCGCAATACGGGCGATTTCGAATCGTTTCGCCGCTGGAAGGTCGTCGCCGACGAGACCGTGGAAAACCCCGCGCAGCAGGTCGCGTTTTCCGAGGCGCAGAAGCAGTACCCGGACATCCAGCTCGAGGACTACATCGAGGAGCCCCTGGAGCCGATCGACTTCGGGCGCATCGGCGCGCAGGCGGCGAAGCAGGTCATCCTGCAGAGGATCCGCGACGCCGAGCGCGAGCAGCTGCTGAACGATTTCCTCGCCCGCGGGGAGAAGCTCATCAACGGCGCGATCAAGCGCATCGAGCGCGGCAACGCGATCCTCGAGGTCGGGCGGGTCGAGGCCGTGCTGCCGCGCGACCAAATGATCCCTAAGGAAAACCTCCGGGTGGGCGACCGCGTGCGCGCCTACGTGATGCGCATCGACCGCAACGTGCGCGGGCCGCAGCTGGTGCTGTCGCGCACCGCGCCCGAGTTCATCATCGAGCTGTTCCGCCTGGAAGTCCCGGAGATCGAGGAGGGGCTGCTCGAGATCAAGTCGGCCGCGCGCGACCCGGGCATTCGCGCGAAGATCGCCGTGCATTCCAGGGACAGGCGCATCGATCCCATCGGGACTTGCGTCGGCATGCGCGGCGCGCGGGTGCAGGCGGTGACGCAGGAGCTGGCCGGGGAGCGCGTCGATATCGTGCTCTGGTCGGAGGACACGGCGCAGTTCGTTATCGGGGCCCTGGCCCCCGCCGAAGTCTCGAGTATTCTGGTCGACGAGGACAAGCACAGCATGGACGTGGTCGTGGACGAGGAGAACCTCGCCATCGCCATCGGCCGGAGCGGCCAGAACGTGCGGCTCGCCTCGGAGCTGACCGGCTGGACCATCAACCTGATGACCGAGGAAGAGTCGCAAAAGAAGAACGAGGAGGAAGCCTCGTCGGTGCGCAAGATCTTCATGGAGCGGCTGGACGTCGACGAGGAAGTCGCCAATACCCTCATACAGGAAGGCTTCTCGACCTTGGAAGAGGTGGCTTACGTCCCGATCAACGAGATGATGGAGATCGAGGGATTCGACGAGACCACGGTGAACGAGCTGCGCAACCGGGCGCGCAACGCGCTCCTGGTGCAGGCCATTGCGAGCGAAGAGCAGGCCGAAAACCTCGACCCCGAGCTGCTCGCCCTCGAAGGCATGGACAACGATCTGGCGACAAAGCTCGCCAAGTCGGGCGTGAAGACCCGCGACGACCTGGGCGACCTTGCGCTGGACGAGTTCGTCGAGCTGACCGGAATCGAAGCCGAGCGCGCGAAGAGCCTGATCATGAAGGCACGCGAGCATTGGTTTGCCCAGGGGTAGAGCGCTTCCCCCATGGCCCAGATGAGCGTTGCGCAATTCGCCGGCGAGCTGAAAGTGCCGCCGTCGGTGCTGCTCGAGCAACTGCGCGCGGCGGGGGTGCACAAGCGCGTCGCCGAAGACGTGCTGTCGGACCAGGACAAGACCAAGCTCCTGGAGTACCTGCGCAAGGCCCACGGCTCCTCCGAGCCGAAGAACAAGATCACGCTGACCCGCAAGCAGACCTCCGAAATCATCAAGAAGTCGGATGCGAGCGGCAAGGCGCGCACCATCCAGGTCGAGGTCAAGAAAAAGCGCGTCTTCGTCAAGCGGGATGCTGAGCCCGGTGCCGCCGCCGAAGGCTCGCCATCGTCCGCGCCGGCGATCGATGAGCGCGAAGCGGAGCTGCGCGAGCAGGAACGCCGCCAGCAGGAGGAATTGGCGGCGAGGCAGGCCGCGGAACTGGCCGAAAAGCAGGAGCGCGAGCGCAAGCTCGCCCGTGAAGCCGAGCAAAAGCCGGGCGACGGCAAGCCGCCCACGCCGGGGGCCGGCGACACCACCCTGCACAAGCCCAAGGTCGCGCCGGGGGCCGAAAAAAAGGGCGCCAAGAAAGCCAAAGAGGTCAAGGTCTGGAAGGACGAAGGCGTAAAGCGCCGCACGATCAAGACGCGCGGCGACGTCCAGGGGGCCTCGGGCTGGCATACGCCCAAGGGAGCGCGACACAAGACCGCCGCCGCCACGGCCGCCGACGCCGCCCCGCAGTTCAGCGCGCCGGCCGAGCCGGTCGTGCGCGAGGTGATGGTGCCCGAGACGATCACGGTGGGCGATCTCGCGCACAAGATGTCGGTCAAGGCCGCCGAGGTCATCAAGGTGCTGATGAAGCTCGGCAGCATGGCCACGATCAACCAGGCGCTCGACCAGGAAACCGCGATGATCGTCGTCACCGAGATGGGCCACGTGGCGAGGGCGGCGAAGCTCGACGATCCGGAATCCCTGCTTGCCGAGGCGCCCGACGAGCATCACGAGGCGGAGCTGAAGGCCCGCGCGCCGGTGGTCACAGTGATGGGGCACGTGGACCACGGGAAAACGTCGCTGCTGGACTACATCCGCCGCGCCAAGGTGGCCTCCGGCGAGGCGGGCGGCATCACCCAGCATATCGGCGCCTATCACGTGCAGACGCCGCGGGGCATGGTCACGTTCCTCGACACGCCCGGCCATGAGGCCTTCACGGCGATGCGCGCGCGTGGAGCCAAGGTGACCGACATCGTCGTGCTGGTGGTTGCCGCCGACGACGGAGTCATGCCGCAGACGATCGAGGCGATCCACCACGCCAAGGCGGCCGAGGTACCCATCGTCGTCGCGATCAACAAGATCGACAAGCACGAAGCCAACCCGGAGAAGGTCAAGCAGGAGCTCGTGGCGCAGGCGGTCGTCCCCGAGGAATACGGCGGCGACTCGCCGTTCGTTTCGGTGTCCGCGAAGACCGGCAAGGGCATAGACGAGCTGATCGAGCGGGTATTGCTGCAGGCAGAGGTGCTGGAGCTGAAGGCTCCGGTGGACGCCGCCGCCAAGGGTATCGTGATCGAAGCGCGCCTTGACAAGGGCCGCGGGCCGGTCGCGACCGTGCTGGTGCAGTCCGGCACGCTCAAACGCGGTGAGGTGGTGCTCGCGGGCACCTCGTTCGGCCGGGTACGCGCCATGCTGGACGAAAACGGCAATTCGGTTCTCGAGGCCGGGCCCTCGATCCCGGTAGAGATTCAAGGTCTTTCGGATGTGCCCGGGGCGGGCGAGGAAGTCATGGCGCTCGGCGATGAGCGCAAGGCGCGCGAGATCGCGCTGTTCCGCCAGGGCAAGTTCCGCGACGTGAAGCTCGCACGCAAGCAGGCGGCGAATCTGGAGAACATGTTCGAGCAGATGGGCGAGGGTGAAGCTAGGGTGCTCGCGTTGCTCATCAAGGCCGACGTGCAGGGCTCCCAGGAGGCGCTGGTGCATGCGCTTGGCCGGCTTGCCACCGACGAGGTCAAGGTCAACGTCGTGCACAGCGGGGTCGGCGCGATCACCGAGTCCGACGTCAATCTCGCGCTCGCCTCCAAGGCGGTGATCATCGGATTCAATACCCGCGCCGACACCACCGCACGAAAGGCGGCCGAAACCTCGGGCGTCGATGTGCGCTACTACAACATCATTTACGACGCGGTCGACGAGGTCAAGGCGGCGCTTTCGGGCATGCTCGCGCCGGAGAAAAAGGAAAATGTCCTCGGCCTGGTGGACGTGCGGCAGGTGTTCAAGATCTCCAAGGTCGGCGCCGTGGCCGGGTGCATGGTGCTCGAAGGGCTGGTGCGCCGCAATGCGCTGGTTCGGGTGCTGCGCGACAACGTCGTCGTCCACTCCGGGGAGATCGATTCGCTGAAGCGCTTCAAGGACGACGTGCGCGAGGTGAAGGCCGGATTCGAATGCGGCATGTCGGTGAAGGGCTACAACGATCTCCGGGTCGGCGACCAGTTCGAGATTTACGAGGTCCAGGAAGTGGCGCGGACCCTGTAGTGTCCGCGCCAACCTCCAGGAGCGCCTAGCGCGACGAAGGACCCGCCGCCGATCGCTTCGCTCCGCATTCGATGACCTCATGGCAAACCCGCAGAGGCTGCGGCGCGTCGCCGACCAGATCCAGCGCGAACTGTCCGGGCTGCTGCGCGCCGAGCTCAAAGATCCGCGCGTCGGCATGATCACGCTCACCGGGGTCGAGATGTCCCCGGATCTGGCCTCGGCGAAGGTGTTTTTCACTACGCTCGGCGACGCCGAATCCCTCATCCGGACCGAGGAGGGGCTCACGCGCGCGGCGGGATTCCTGCGTGCGCAGCTCGCCGGGCGCCTGAAGCTGCGCATCGCCCCTGAGTTGCGGTTCCATCACGACGCTTCGGTCGAGCGCGGCGTGCGCCTGTCCCAGCTGATAGACGCCGCGGTCACCGGCAAGAAAACCGTTTAGGGCCGGGCCGATGGGGGGCGCGTTGCGCGAGTCCGTCAGCGGGGTGCTGCTGATCGACAAGCCGGTCGGACCGAGCTCGAACGCCGTGTTGCAAAGGGCGAAGCGCCTTCTCGGGGCGAGCCGCGCGGGCCACACGGGAACGCTCGACCCTCTGGCGGGCGGCCTGCTTGTGATCGGTCTGGGCGAAGCGACCAAGTTTGCCGGCGCTCTGCTCGATGCCGACAAGGCCTATCGCGCGCGGGTGAAGCTCGGCGAGCGCACCGCCACGGGGGACGCGGAGGGAGCGGTGCTGGCGCGCTCGGAAGTGGTGATCACGCGCGACGAGCTGCTTGCCGTGCTCGATCGCTTTCGCGGAGAGACCGAGCAGCTTCCGCCCATGCATGCGGCGATCAAGCATCGGGGCAGGCCCCTTTATGCGTACGCCCACAGCGGCGAGCATGTTCCGCGAGCCCCGAGGCGAATCGCGATCCGAGTGCTCGAGCTCGAGGAGTTCGAGGGAGATTCGATCGTATTGTTCGTCGAGTGCAGCAAGGGCACGTACATCCGGGCGCTCGCCGAGGACATCGGTGCGGCGCTCGGTTGCGGCGCGCATCTCGCGGCGCTGGAGCGCACCGCGGTCGGCGCGTTCCGGCTGGGCCAGGCGATCACCCTGGATGCGCTCGAGGCGCTTTCGCTCGCCGAGCGGCGCGAACGGCTCTTGGCGACGGAAGCGCTGCTCGGATCGCGCCCGCGGCTGACGCTGGAGACGAAAGTCGCGGCGAAGTTCCGGCACGGCCAGGCGGTCTCGGTCGGTTCCGCGAGCGGCAGCGTAGCAGTCTTCAGCGAGGACGGAATGTTCCTCGGCACCGGGGAAGTCGATGCGAGCGGGACGCTGCGGCCGAAGCGGCTGCTCGCGCCGCGCTGAAGGCCGCCCCAAAGCGCTTGTGGAAGGCGCTGATTTCAAGGTAAAATGCCCGCCTTTCGCGAAGAGATGAGAGAGCATGCCGGCAAGCGTTGCGCAAAAAGCGCAGATCGTCCAGCAGCACCAGCGCGCCGCCGGCGATACGGGTTCCCCGGAAGTGCAGATCGCCCTGCTTACGGCCCGCATCAACGGGCTGACCGACCACTTCAAGGCGCATGTCAAGGATCACCATTCCCGGCGCGGCCTGCTGAAAATGGTCAACCAGCGTCGCAAGCTGCTCGACTATCTCAAGCGCAGGAACACCGGGAAATATCACGAGCTGATCGAGCAACTTGGCCTGCGCAAGTAACTCCCGCGACGCCCATCGGACTCCGGTGGGCGTTTCGATTTCCAAACGGCCCGGCACGTTTCCGTCGAAGCCGGCTCATCAAAATGACGGGGCAGTGCGCCCGGGCTAACCGATCGAGAAAACCATGTCGCTAACCCCCATCAGGAAGACATTTACGTACGGCGCGCACGAGGTGACGCTGGAAACCGGCGAAATGGCCCGCCAGGCGCACGGCGCGGTCGTGGTCAACATGGACGGCACCGTGGTGCTGTGCACCGTGGTCGGAGCCACGCAGTCAAAGTCCGGGCAGGATTTTCTTCCGCTGACCTGCGATTACGTCGAGAAAACCTACGCCGCCGGCAAGATCCCGGGCGGTTTTTTCAAGCGCGAGGGGCGGCCCTCGGAAAAGGAGACGCTGACCTCGCGGCTGATCGACCGGCCTATCCGGCCGCTGTTTCCCGAAAGCTTTTACAACGAAGTGCAGGTCGTCGCACAGGTGATGTCCTGCAACCCCGAAGTGGACCCCGATATTGCGGCGATGATCGGCGTGTCCGCGGCCCTTACGCTTTCGGGCATTCCTTTCAAGGGGCCGATCGGAGCGGCGCGTGTCGGCTACGTCAATGGGCAGTACGTGCTCAACCCGACCGCGACGCAACTCAAAGAGAGCCAGCTCAATCTCGTGGTCGCGGGCACCGAGCACGCCGTGCTGATGGTGGAGTCCGAAGCGAACGAGCTTCCCGAGGACGTCATGCTCGGGTCGGTGGTGTTCGGCCACGAGCAGATGCGCGCTGCGATCCAGGCGATCCACGAGCTCGCCGACCAGGCCGCGAAACCGGCATGGGACTGGAAGCCCAAGGAAAAAGACCAGACGCTCGTGAGCCGGATCAAAGAGCTCGCCGAAGCCGATCTGCGCAAGGCGTTCGCGCTGCGGCAGAAGCAGGCGCGTTCCCAGGCGATCGACGGCATCTGGAAGCGCGTGTTCGAAGAGCTCGGCGCGGGCAAGGAAGGCGGGCCGGACGCGAACGCGGTGAAGGAAATCTGCTTCGATCTGGAGTCCAAGATCGTCCGCAACCAGATCCTCGACGGAGAGCCCCGCATCGACGGGCGCGACACGCGCACCGTCCGGCCGATCAGCGTGCGGGTGGGCGTTCTGCCCCGCACCCACGGCTCGGCGCTCTTCACCCGCGGCGAGACGCAGGCGCTCGTGGTCGCGACGCTCGGCACGGGGCGCGACGAGCAGATCATCGACGCGCTGATGGGTGAATACAAGGAGCGCTTCATGCTCCATTACAACATGCCGCCCTACGCGACGGGCGAGACCGGCCGCATGGGCTCGCCCAAGCGACGCGAGATCGGCCACGGGCGCCTCGCGAAGCGCGCGCTCGTCGCGGTGCTGCCGGCGGCCGAGGAATTCGCCTATTCGATGCGGGTCGTGTCGGAAATCACCGAGTCGAACGGGTCTTCCTCCATGGCCTCCGTCTGCGGCGGCAGCCTCGCGCTTATGGACGCTGGGGTCCCGATGAAAGCTCATGTCGCGGGGATCGCCATGGGACTGATCAAGGAGGGCAAGCGCTTCTCCGTGCTCACCGACATCCTGGGCGACGAGGATCACCTCGGCGACATGGACTTCAAGGTGGCGGGCACCGAGCGCGGCGTCACCGCGCTGCAGATGGACATCAAGATCGAGGGCATCACCAAGGAGATCATGCAGGTGGCCCTTGCGCAGGCGCGCGAAGGACGCCTGCACATTCTCGAAATCATGAGGCAGGCGCTGGAAGGCTCGCGCGCCGAGATCTCGAGCTACGCCCCGCGCATCATCAAGATCAAGATCAACCCGGAGAAGATCCGCGACGTGATCGGCAAGGGCGGGGTGGTGATCCGCGGCCTCCAGGAGGAGACCGGGACGACGATCGAGATCTCCGACGACGGAACCGTGTCGATCGCCTGCGTTTCGGCAGAGGGCGGCCAGGCGGCAAAGAAGCGCATCGAGGACATTACCGCGGACGTCGAGGTCGGCAAGGTCTACGACGGCACGGTGCTGAAGCTCCTCGATTTCGGCGCCATCGTGCAGCTGCTGCCGGGCAAGGACGGGCTGCTGCATATCTCACAGATCGCCAACGAGCGCGTCAACAACGTCTCCGATCACCTGAAGGAAGGCCAGCACGTGAAGGTCAAGGTGCTGGAGGCCGACGAGAAGGGCCGCGTGCGCCTCAGCATGAAAGCGGT
>DASPXL010000035.1:0-2402 GCA_035637375.1 Burkholderiales bacterium | reverse complement strand
GCGATCCTCGCCGACTACAACCGCGCCGAGGAGAGCATGACCGTGTACCACTGCGGCCAGTCGCCGCACATGATGCAGGGGATTATCGCGAGCAGACTGTCGATAGACGAGCACAGGGTGAGGATCGTCGCGCGAGACGTGGGCGGCTCTTTCGGCATCAAGATCCACACCTACGGCGACGAGATGGCGGCGTGCGCGCTCTCGCTTATGCTCGGGAGACCGGTCAAATTCGCCGCCGACCGCTTCGAGTCGTTCCTCTCCGACATCCACGCTCGCGACCATCGCGTGAAGGCGCGGCTCGCGGTCGACCGCGAAGGCAACATGCTCGCGCTCGAGATCGACGACCTCACCGGCATCGGGCCGTATTCAATGTTCCCGCGCTCCTCCGGCGTGGAGTGCAACCAGATCCTGAATCTCACCGGCGGACCGTATAGACACAAGGAGTACCGTGCGAAGGGCACGGTCGTCTTCCAGAACAAGAACATGATGTGCCAGTACCGCGCGGTGGGCCACCCGATCGCGATCGCGGTCGCAGAGCACATGGTCGATCAGGCGGCAGCGAAGCTTGGGATCGATCCCGCCGAGATGAGGAAGAAGAACCTCATCCCCGACGACGCCTATCCCTGCAAGTCGCCTTCTGGCATGAGGTTCGAGGCGCTCTCGCACCACAAGTGCATGGCGAAGCTTCTCGAGCTGATGAAGTACGACGAGCTGCGCCGCGAGCAGGCGGAGCTGAGAAAAAAGGGCGTCTATCGCGGCATCGGCCTCTCTTCCTTCATCGAAGTCACCAACCCGAGCCCGATGTTCTACGGCGTGGGCGGCGCGAGGATCGCCGCGCAGGACGGCTGCACCATCAAGCTCGATGCGAACGGGGCTATCGTCGCCGCGACCGCGCTCGGCGTCGAGATGAGCTGCGTGAAGGTGCTGACCGGCGACACCGACAAGGTCCCCTACGGCGGCGGCACCTGGGCCTCGCGCGCGGCCGGCATCGGCGGCGAGGCGGTGCTACAGGCGGGCTTGGCGCTCAAGCACAATATCCTCGAGGTCGGCGCGGTGATCCTGAAGTCGAGCGCTGCGGACCTCGACATCGTCGACGGCAAGGTCGTGAAAAAAGGCACCGAGCAGGGCCTCACGCTCGCCGAGCTCGCGCGCATCTGCTATTACCGCGGGAACGAACTGCCCGTGGACTTCCAGCCCGAGCTCGTGGTCACGCGCCACTACCGCGTCAAGGACTACGCTTTCGTCTTCAGCAACGGCGCACAGGGGTGTTCTCTCGAAGTGGACACCGACACCGGCTTCGTGAAGCTCCTGAAGATGTGGTGCGTGGACGACTGCGGCCGCGTCATCAATCCGAAGCTGGTGGACGAGCAGGCGCGCGGCGGCATCGTCCAGGGCATCGGCGGCGCGCTCTTCGAGCAGTGCCTCTACGACGATCGCGGGCAGTTGCTCAACGCGACTATGGCCGACTACCTGGTGCCGATGGCGGCCGAGATGCCCGACATCGAGTGCGCGCACGTGCAGACACCGACCAAAACTTCGATGCTCGGCGCGAAAGGCGCGGGCGAAGCGGGCACCGGCGGCGCGCCGGCCGCGATCATGAACGCGGTGAACGACGCGCTGCGGCCGTTCGGGGCGAAGGTGACCCGCCAGCCGATTACGCCGGAGGTGGTGCTAAAAGCGCTGGGAAAAGTGCGCTAGCGATCACGAACCCGCCCCTGTCACCTACGCTACAGCGGATTCACCTCGAAAACACAAAAGACAGCACCGCGCAGATCAGGCCGAGCCAGAACGCCGTGTGCTCGATATAGACCCACATCCTCGCGGGTAAAAGCGCGGTGCTCCAGGGGCCGATCTTTTCCTTGAGAAACTCATCGGCGCTGTTGCTCCTGGACTGTGGGATGCCGCTTGCGATCACTCCGCCCGCGATTCCGGCCACCATGAAGAGGAACACGGCGATCCAGACGAGCGCCGGCTGCAGGATGGGCAGGGCGTCCTTTCTGCCGATTTTCGACGTGGCGAGGGTGATGTAAGCCGAGGTGAGGATGAGATAAAGCCCGATGTGAAACTTCGTGTAGTCGTACAAGAGCTCCAGTTTTTTCAGGTTTGCTTCCACTTGTCCTCCTGTGTCGGGTTATTTGAACGTCATGGAACAGATTACTACCTTGGAACTGCCTCGCTTTGAGATAATCCCACACCTTGATCATGGGCGAGCCTCCTCAGACGGGCCATGCTAAATCCAAACGCAGGCGCATGCAAACATCCGCCCGCACTGGGACAAGTTCGTGCGCGAGTTCAATATCAAGTTCGAGTGAACGACGGCTTTTCTAGTAGCCGAGCGCCTCGCCGATCATCACCACGCAGATCCGCCCGGGAATCCTTTCGTTCTCGATGATGAGGACTTT